>NZ_JBMDXJ010000054.1:0-15774 GCF_048594945.1 Pseudactinotalea sp.
GCTCGTCTCGAGCGCGGTGCGTCGGCGATCCAGCTCAGCCTCGGGCACGTCGAGCGAGATCGCCCGGGTGGGGATGTCGATCGAGATGATGTCGCCGTCCTCGACGAGCGCGATCACGCCGCCCGCCGCCGCCTCGGGGGAGACGTGCCCGATCGACAGGCCGGAGGTGCCGCCGGAGAAGCGACCGTCGGTGATCAGCGCGCAGGCCTTGCCCAGGCCGCGGCCCTTGAGGAACGAGGTCGGGTAGAGCATCTCCTGCATGCCGGGACCACCGCGTGGGCCCTCGTAGCGGATGACCACCACGTCGCCCTCCTTGACGTCCTTGGCCAGGATCTTGGAGACCGCCTCCTCCTGCGACTCGCACACCACGGCCGGCCCGGCGAAGGTCCAGATCGAGGGGTCCACGCCGGCGGTCTTGACCACGGCGCCGTCGACGGCGATGTTCCCGCGCAGCACTCCGAGCCCGCCGTCCTTGGTGTAGGCGTGGGCGACGTCGCGGATGCAGCCACCCTCGGCATCGATATCGAGGTCGTTCCAGCGTGCGGACTGCGAGAACGCGGTCGAGGACCGCTGCCCGCCGGGGGCGGCGTGCCAGAGCTCGAACGCCTCGTTGCTCGCCGTGCCGCTGCGGACGTCCCACTCGTCCAGCCACTCGCCGATGGTGGCGGAGTGGATCGTGTGCACGTTCTCCTCCAGCAGCCCGCCGCGGCGCAGCTCGCCCAGCAGAGCGGGGATGCCGCCCGCGCGGTGCACATCCTCCATGTAGTACGTGCGGCTGCCGGCGATGTTCGGGGCGACCTTGGCCAGGCAAGGGACCCGGCGGGAGACGGCGTCGATCTCGTTCAGGCCGAACGGCACACCCGCCTCGTGGGCGGCCGCGAGCAGGTGCAGGATCGTGTTGGTCGAGCCGCCCATCGCGATGTCGAGCGCCATCGCGTTCCCGAACGCCGCCGGGGTGGCGATGTTGAGGGGGAGGACCGAGTCGTCGTCGCCCTCGTAGTAGCGCTTGGCCACGTCGACGACGAGCGAGCCCGCCTTGTCGTACAGCGCGCGCCGTGCGGTGTGGGTCGCGAGCACCGAGCCGTTGCCTGGCAGTGAGAGCCCGATCGCCTCGGTGAGGCAGTTCATCGAGTTGGCGGTGAACATGCCCGAGCAGGAGCCGCAGGTGGGGCAGGCGGCCTCCTCGATGCGGGCGATGTCCTCGTCGGAGACCTTCTCGTTGACGGCCTCGCTCATCGCGTCCACGAGGTCGAGGGTGCGGATCGAACCGTCCTCGAGCGTGGTGCGGCCGGATTCCATCGGGCCGCCGGAGACGAACACGGTGGGGATGTTGAGGCGCAGCGCTGCCAGCAGCATGCCGGGCGTGATCTTGTCGCAGTTGGAGATGCATACGAGGGCGTCGGCGCAGTGGGCGTTGACCATGTACTCGACCGAGTCGGCGATCAGGTCGCGGCTCGGCAGCGAGTAGAGCATGCCGCCGTGGCCCATCGCGATGCCGTCGTCCACGGCGATCGTGTTGAACTCGCGCGGGATGCCGCCCGCCTCGGTGATCGCGTCGGAGACGATCCGGCCCACCGGGGCGAGGTGGGTGTGGCCGGGCACGAACTCGGTGAACGAGTTCGCGACGGCGATGATCGGCTTGCGACCGAGGTCGCCACCCGGGACGCCGGCTGCGCGGAAGAGCGCACGCGCTCCCGCCATGTTGCGACCGTGGGTGACCGTGCGAGAGCGATAGTCGGGCATGAGACCAGTCAGTCAGGTTTGCTGACGCCGTGCAAGATACCGGCTGTACTAGTACTCGCAGTACCATCAACCGGTGATTCGCCCCCGTACCCCGCAACGCGAGCAGCTCGGTGAGTTCCTCACGAGCCGGCGTCGGGGAATGAGTCGTTCCGCCGTCGGCCTGCCGCCCACCGGGCGGCGCAGCGACACCGGGCTGAGCCGCGAGGAGATCGCGACCCTCGCCGGGGTCAGCGGCAGCTGGTACACGTGGCTCGAGCAGGGGCGTGACATCAACGTCTCACGGCAGGTGCTCGCCGCCGTGGCGCGCGTGCTCGATCTCACCTCGGCCGAGACCGAGTACGTGATCACGCTCGCCGAGCGTGAGGCGACCCCTGTGGACGACGAGCCCGAGGGCATGCCCGAGCACCTCCAGCACCTGCTGGACGCGCTCGCCTTCCCGGCCTTCGCCGTCGCCAACGACTGGACGATCGCCGGCTGGAACGCGGCATACGCCTGGCTCTACCCGCCGATCGCGGGCGTGGATGCGGCGGACCGCAACCTGCTCTGGCTCGTCTACACGGACCCCGGGCTGCGCGAGTTGCTACCCGACTGGGAGCAGGACAGCCGCCGGTTCCTCGCCGAGTTCCGCGCCGAGTCGGGGGTGCGACTCGGGGCGCCGCGACACAAGGCGTTGGTGGATCGACTGAGCGAGGCGAGCGCCGATTTCCGCGCGCAGTGGGCCGAGCTCACGGTCGAACGGTTCGCGAGCCGCCGCCGCACCTTCCGCCACCGCGACGACGGCGTGCTCGCGTTCGAGCACCACCGGGTGGTCCCGGATGGGACCTCCGGCCTCCACGTGGTCATGTACGTGCCGGCCTGACATGCCCTAGTCTGGCGGCGGCGCGCAGGAACGCCCGGTGTCCGCTCGAAGAGGCTCAGCCTCCCTGTGACTTTCTCCGTTGGTGTGTCGACCTCTTCTCGCACCCGACCTCGCGGACGCCGGGTGGATGAGAGGAGGCCGTCATGGCCAGCACGCTCCCCGAGAACCCGTCGATCGATCGGCTCCGCCGCCAGTCCCGTGAGCTGCAGCACGCGCTCGACCGGCCCGCCACGCCCGCGCGCCGCTCCGAGGCGGTTGCCGACGTCCGGCGGCACCATCCTCGGCCCGACATCGCGCTGGCGGCGGTGCCCCAGGGCGGTGCAGGCAGCTTCGCGCTCCACGACGCGCAGCTGACTGTGGCGAGGCGCTATGGCTTCAGCGGCTGGCCCGCGCTGGTGGACTACCTCCAGCTCGCGGCGCCGCTGACGGTGGACCCCGCTGCCGTGGAGCTCGATCGACTGAGCCCGACCGACCGGTTCTGCGCGCTCGCCTCCCTCGGCTACCACCGCGACGACGCGCCGCCACGCTGGCAGCAGGCCGCCGAGCTGCTCACCGCCGAGATGCTCGCCGACAGCATCTGGGCAGCGTGCGCGGCTGCGGACCTCGGGGCGGTCCGCGACCACCTCCGCCGCTCGCCGGCGCTGGCGCGCACCGACGGCGGCCCGTTCGGTTGGGCCCCGTTGGTCCAGCTCTGCTACTCCCGGCTGCATGTCGGCGTCCCTCGTCGGCCAGACGCGGCTGCGGTCGCCGCGGCACTGCTCGACGCCGGTGCTGACCCGAACGCGGGTTACCTCTGGTGCGGTCTCTCGACACCGTTCACCGCGCTGACCGGGGTCTTCGGCGGCGGCGAGCAGGGTATTCGGCGGCAGCCACCGCACCCTGACGAGGCGCCGCTCGCTGAGCTGCTGCTGCGTCGCGGCGCGCACCCGGTGGACCAGCAGGCGCTGTACAACCGCATGTTCGTGCCGGACGACTCGCACCTGCGGACGCTCTTCGCGCACGGTCTCGCCGATGCCGGCCCCGGCCCGTGGGAGGTGCGGCTGGGCGAGGCGATCCCGACCCGCGCCCAGATGTGGCGCCAGCAGGTCGACTGGGCCGCGAGCCACGGGTTCACCGACAGGCTGGCGTTGCTGGCTGAGCACGGCATCGACGTCACCGGCGTGACGGTGGCCGATGCGGCTGCGATTCCTGAGGATCCGAACGAGACCGATGACCGCGGCATCACCGCCCTGCACGAGGCCGCGTGGGCGGGTGACCTCGACCGGGTCCGGGCGCTGCTCGCGGCCGGCGCCGATCCGACCCGGCGTGACCACGTCCACGGCACCACGCCGCTGGGCTGGGCCGAGCACGCCTTCCAGGACGAGGCGGCCGCACTGCTGCGCGAGCGCGAGTAATCCTGCCCGCGTCTCAGCCCACCGCGTCGAGACGATGGACGGCGATGGTCAGCCAGTCGTCGACGTCGGCTGGGCTGTGGTGGCGGATCGACCAGTCGACCTGGCGCAGCGCGAGGTGTGCGCGGTAGGCGAGCAATCGGTCCGCACGGACCGCCTCCAGCAGCCGCTCGTCGACGTGTGCTCGGACCGCAGCGTCGGTACGCCGCCGCGCGAGGTCGAACGCCAGTACCTCGATCGAGAACCAGCGGTCGCCGCGGCCCCAGCCGTCCCAGTCGACGATGCCGGTGAGTCGACCGTCGGCGTCGACCAGCACGTTGCCGGGGTGGAAGTCGAGGTGGACGAGGTCGTCACCGTCGAGGTGGTCGATGTGCTGCCCGATCTCGCGGACCCGCCTCAGCAGGGCACGGGTCCGGTCGTCGTAGCCGGCCAGGGACTCGTGGAGGCAGAACCCGGGGCCGCTCGCGGTGAGGTGCAGCGGCGCTGGCGTGAGGTCGGACCGCTCTGCCAGCAGCCCGTCCCAGGCGGCAGCCGCGGCCAGCATCTCGTGCACGAGTTCTGGCTCGACCCGCTCGGGCGCCGAGCCAGGTAGTCGATCCTGCACCACCGCGTGCGTCTCGCCCACGCGCGCGATCAGGTCGTAGCGCGGGACCGGCACACCGCGGGCGCGGGCCAGGTCGAGCACGTCGGCTGTCTGCCGCAGCGCCGCCTCCGAGGCTGCCGATCCGTCGCCCGCCCGGGTCAGCACGCCCTCGTGACCATCGGGCCACCGCACGAACGCCGCCCCGACCTCGCCGCCCGGTGCGGCCCCGATCAACTCCAGTCTCACGCCGGCGCGTGCCAGCGCCGCGAGCACGCGCGGTGCGTCGAGGCGTGGGACTGCGGGCGGGATCGAGTCGAACTCGCCGGAGCCCCTGACGCTCACCCCAGCACCTCGCGCGCGATCAGGGCCGCCTGCACGCGCGAGGCGACCCCGAGCTTGGCGAGGACACGGGAGACGTGAGTCTTCGCCGTCGCCTCGGTGATGACCAGGTCCTCGGCGATCTGGGCGTTGGACAGGCCGCGCCCGAGGGCGCCGAGCACGTCGCGCTCGCGCTCGGTCAGGCTGTCCACGGCGGTGCTCGCTACCGTCGGCACCGCGGGCTCTGGCGTCCCCGCCACGGCCGCGTCGAGGACCCGGCGCACCACCTCGGGCGCGAGCGCGCCGTCGCCCGCGGCCACGCGCCGCACAGCGCCTAGCAACTCATCCGGCGTCGCCGACTTGAGCAGGAAGCCGGCGGCCCCGGCGCGCAACGCCCCGAACACGGCGTCGTCGAGGTCGAACGTGGTGAGAACGAGCACCTGCGCGAGGCCCTCGCCCGTGACCTGCCGGGTCGCCTCGATCCCGTCCACACCGGGCATGCGCACGTCCATGAGCACCACATCGGGGCGCAGCGCGCGGGCGTTGGTGACGGCGGCGGCACCGTCGGCCGCCTCGCCGACCACCTCGATGTCCTCGGCGGCCTCGAGCACCATCCGCAGCCCGGCCCGGACCGCCGCGTGGTCATCGGCCAGCAGAACTCGCACGCTCATCCCGATCCCCGATCTCGATGGACCCTCACCGTATGACCTCCGCCGTGGGGAGTCGGGCGGCGACGGTCCAGGTGCCCGCCCCTTCGTCGATCGTCACGCGGCCGCCGACGGCGTGAGCCCGCTCGGTCATGCTCGTCACCCCGAGCCCGGTGCCGCGTTCGCCGTGCTCGACGGCGTTGCTCACCTCGAGCCGCACGTGTCCGTTCTCGCGGCTCAGGCACACTGCGGCGGTTCCCGCCGCGCCGTGTCGTGCCGCGTTGGTCAGGGCCTCCTGCAGGATCCGATAGCCAGCCCGGTCCACGACCGGACTGAGCGGTGCCAGCGCACCGGGCGGCACGCCGTCGAGCGTGGTCCCGTCGAACCGCGCGAGCAGGTCGGCACCATCCTCGGTCAGCACGGGGGCGACCGGTTCGTTCTCGCCCTCGGCGGCGAGCACGTCGATCATGGTGCGGAGCTCGGCGAGGGCGTGCAGGCCGTTCTCGCGCACAGCCGCGAGCGACTCGCGATCCGCCGGACCAGGTGGAGCCGCCAGTGCCGCGCCTGCACGGATCACGAGAGCCGAGACATCGCCGGCCACGGAGTCGTGCAGCTCGCGCGCCATGCGTGAGCGCTCAGCCTGCACCGCGCCGCGGCGCTCGGCGTCCTGTGCGCGCGCCTGCTCCGCTGCACGTGCGGCCTCCAGCTCCGCGCGGGCGGTCGCGGCCTCGGCGAGCTCGCTCCGGTGCCGCACGTCCATGGCCCACCACACCGGGATCAGCAACATCGCCGCGATCTGCAGCGTGAGCCCGGCCGTGGTCTGGAAGCTCAGCCCGCCCAGGACCGCCGCGATGACGACCCCCGCGACCACCACGCCGGCGCCGAAGCGCACCACCCGACGCAGCCGCTCCGACCCGAACCGCTCGGCCGAGTAGATCCCGTCGAACAGCACCAGCAGCAGTGCGAGCGAACCGCCGATCGCGGCGTCGGCGACGAATGCGGGTACGGCCAGTCCGAGCGTGATCGCGGGGTGCGACTTGCGCACCGCGTTGCCGGCGCACCCGACGAGCAAGGGGACCACGTGCCACCAGGCGGGCGTGTCCCAGCTGGCGTCCAGCCAGATGCCCTTGAGCCCGAGCGCGATCGCCACCAGACCGACGAGCAGCAGCCCGAGCGCGCTGATCGGGCCGGCGTCGTCGGAGTATCCGCGACCCAGCCGCCGCAGCGCGCTCAGCAGGGCTTTCACGCCACCATCCCAGCACAGCCGAACACTCCGCGTGTCGGTCGAAGGATGTACGGCTGCGCGCGCAGGTTCACGCTGTCGACCGACGTGCTGCGGGTGCCGCGGGCGCAGAGTCGAGGCATGACAGAGTTGCTCGCCCCGCTCGTGGCTCTCGCACTCGTGGACTCCACCAGCTTCGGTACCCTGCTGATCCCGCTGTGGCTGCTGCTGGCGCCGGGTCGGCTGCGGGTGCACCGGGTGCTGATCTTCCTCGGCACAGTCGCGGTGTACTACTTCGTGCTCGGTGTCGCTCTGCTCGCCGGTGCCACGTGGCTCACGGACACGCTCGGCGGGTTCCTCGCGACCCCGGCCGCCGCCTGGGCACAGCTCGCGCTCGGTGTCGGACTGTTCGTGCTCTCCTTCAAGCTCGACCCGAAGGCGAACAAGAAGGAGGCGAGACAAGAGGCGAGCGTGGCAGGCAGCGCCGGTGCCGCCGCCGCGCAGCCTACGGAGCCCACCGACGCGGAGCCGGCACCGGTCCGACCCGGGAGGGTCACGCGCTGGCGTTCGCGCGCGATGGGTGCCGAGGGCGCAGGCTCGCTGCTCGCGCTCATCGGGCTGGCGCTGGCGGCCGCCGGCATCGAGACCGCGAGCATGTTGCCGTACCTGTCAGCGATCGGGCTGCTCACCGCGTCCGACCTCACGGTGGCCGCAGGTGTGCCGGTCCTGGCCGGCTACTGCCTCGTGATGATCCTGCCGGCGCTGGTGCTGCTGGCGGTCCGTGTGCTGGCCTATGCCTGGGTGCGAGGGCCGCTGGAGCGGTTCGAGGCGTGGATGTCGAAGTCGGCGGCGTCGATGACCGCGTGGATCGTGGGGATCCTCGGGGTGCTGCTGGCTCTCGACGCGCTGGGCAGGGTCGGGATCCCCGGTGTGACCGGGCCCGGCTGAGCCTGCTGTCAGCCGGGGACTGGGCCCACCGCTTCCGCACTGGGCGGGTGCCACCCACCTTGGGCGAGGGCCTCGGCGATCGGGACGTCGCCGTCGTTGAACTCGTAGATCTTGCCCACCGTGCCAGGGCTGTCGAAGGTGGCAGCGATCGTGGCCGCGACGTTGCCCCTGCTCACCGCACCCGCGGACTGGTCGGCGCCGACGCTGATCTTGCCGGTCGGGTCGTCATCGGTGAGCCGGCTCGGTCGCAGGATCGTCCAGGAGAGGTTCGTGAGGGCGAGGTGGCCGTCGGCGGCCGACTTCGCTTGCGCGTACGGGAAGAAGCTGGAGTCCGGCGGGGTGTCGTGCTCGGGGCCTGCGCCGAAGTAGCTGACCATGACGAACCGCTTCATGCCCACGCTCGCCGCGGCGTCCATGGTGCGGATGGCGGCGTCACGGTCCACGGCGTAGGTGCGGCGCGGGTCGCCGCCGCCGGCGCCGGCCGACCAGATCACGGACTTGTGACCGCGCAGCAGGTTCGCGATGCCGCGCGTGTCGTGATGCTCGATGTCGGCGAGCATCCCGTGCGCGCCCGTGTCCTCCACGGCCGGGATCTGGTCCGGGTTGCGCACCACCCCGAACACGCTGTGCCCCGCCGCCACGAGCAGCGGCAACGCCAGCTGGGCGACCTTGCCATGAGCTCCGACCACCACGATGTCCGCCATGCTCCGACGGTAGCCCTCCAGCGCGTCGGCGTCATGCGCTCGGTCGTCAGGTGACCTCGAGCGCGCGAGCGAGAGGGACGCCGGGGCGGTAGGCGAGGTGGCGGTAGCTGGGGGCATCGAGGACCGTGAGGTCGGCGCGGGCGCCGGGGCGCAGGTGACCCACGTCGTCGCGCTGCAGGGCCTGCGCCCCGCCGAGGTTGGCCGCGGCGAGCGCCTCCGCGGGGGTCATCCGCATCTCCCTGACGGCGAGCGCGATCGCCAGCGGCATCGAGGAGGAGTAGCCGCTGCCGGGGTTGCAGTCGGTCGCGAGGGCGAGCATGGCGCCGGCTTCGAGCAGCCGCCGCGCGTCGGGGTACGGGGAGCGGGTGGAGAACTCGATCGTCGGGAGGAGGGTCGCGACCGTGGTCCCGGTGGCCAGGGCATCGACATCCGCGGCGCTCAGGTGCGTGCAGTGGTCCACGCTCGCCGCGCCGAGCTCGACCGCGAGCCGCACGCCCGGACCTTCGCTGAGCTGGTTCCCGTGCACCCGCAGTCCCAAACCGGCCCGCTGCCCGGCGAGCAGGATCTCCCGGGAGGCATCGCCGTCGAACGCCGTGGGGGAGGCGGGTTCGCAGAACACGTCGATCCAACGGGCGTGCGGGGCGCACGCGGTGAGCATCGGGCCGGTGACGAGATCGACGTAGTCGCGCTCCCGGCCGCTGAACTCCGGCGGCACCACGTGCGCGCCGAGGTACGTGACGTCCTCCGTGACCTCGCGCGCGAGCCGCAGCGCGCGGACCTCGTTCTCGACGTCCAGCCCGTAGCCGCCCTTGACCTCGACGGCGGTGGTCCCTTGGGCGCGCATCTCGCCGACGAGCCGGGCGAGGTTCGCGCGCAGTTGTTCGTCGCTGGCCGCGCGGGTGGCGGCGACCGTGCCGGCGATGCCACCGCCGTCGTAGGGCCGGCCGGCCATGCGCGCCTCGAACTCCTCGGCGCGGTCTCCGGCAAAGACCAGGTGGGTGTGGGAGTCGACGAACCCGGGGATCACGGCGCGACCACCGACATCGATCTGCTCATCTGCGGGCGGCGCCTGGCTCGCGTGCCCCACCCAGGTGACCCGACCGCCGTCGAGCACGACCGCGGCATCGGTGACGATGCCGAGCTCGCCGTTGAAGCGCTCGTCGTTCGTGACGAGCTCAGCGATGCCCGTGATGGCCGTGCTCATCGCGCCTCCAGTCGTGTTGCGTCGTCTGCCCTGACGCTATGGCCTTCCCGCCCTTACGCGCGTGACACGCAGTCGACAGCCGAGGTCAGCAGCGCGCCGACGTCGCCCAGCGTGTGGGTCCCGTGGCGGACGATGACCTCACCTCCGACGACGACGGTGCGCACGTCCGCGCCGGTCGCCACCTGGATCGCCTGGGTCGGGTCGGTGCCGGCAGTGCGTGGGGTGGTGAGGCCGAGGGCAACGAGATCGGCCGGGGCGCCGACCTCGATCCGGCCGCCTGGCTGGCCGAGTGCGCGGTGGCCGTGCTCGGTGGCGAACCGAAGCAACTGGTCCGGGCCGAAGCCTGCGCGCTCGCCGGTGCGTAGCCGTTCGTGGGCGTCGAGGCGTTGCGCTTCGACCAGGATGTCGCTGCTCACGTGCTGGTCCGTGCCGAGGCAGAGCGGGCTTCCCGCGGCAGCGAGTTCAGGGAACGGGCCGATGCCGTCGGCAAGGTCGGCCTCGGTGATGGGGCAGGCGCACACATGCGTGCCGGATTCCCCGAGCAGCGCGATGTCGGTGGGGCTGAGATGGATGGCATGCACCGCCGTCGTGCGAGGGCCGAGTAGGCCATGATCGGCGAGCAGGCGAGTGGGAGTGACACCGTGGGCGGCGCGGCACGCCTCGTTCTCGGCAGGCTGCTCCGACAGGTGGACATGCAGCGGCTCGTCGGGCTCGAGCGCGTCGCGGACGACGGTGAGCTGGTCAGCCGGCACGGCGCGCACCGAGTGCACCGCGGCGCCGATCACCACATGGTCGGTCGCCAGCGCTCGCAACGACGTGTGCCGCTGCGCCCAACGCGCGGCATCGCCATCGGAGAACCGCTGCTGCTCGGGCGCGAGCGGAGCGGAGAAGCCGCCGGTGAGATAGCAGGTGTCGAGGAGCGTGAGCCGGATCCCCGCGTCCGTGGCCGCCTGCACGAGCGCGCGCGCCATCGCGAGCGGATCCTCGTACGGTGTGCGGTCCGGGCGATGGTGCACGTAGTGGAACTCGCCCACCGCGGTGATCCCGGCCAGCGCCATCTCGGCGTAGGTGGCCCGGGCCAGGGCGAGATAGGAGTCCGGATCGAGGCGGTTCGCCACGGCGTACATCCGCTCCCGCCACGTCCAGAACGTGCCGCCGGCATCGTGCGTGCGGCCCCGCAGCGCCCGATGGAACGCGTGCGAGTGCGCGTTCGCGAGCCCGGGGATCACCAGACCGGGCAGGCGCTCGTCGCCGGGCTGCGGATCGGCGCCCACCTCGATCCCCGCGATCGCCCCGCCCGAGGTGACGAGCCGCACCCGGGAGGCGACGCCGTCGGGCAGGTGGGCGAGCTCGCACCAGAACGTGCTCACCGGGTCACTCCCCGAGGCTCGCGGTACCACCTCGGGGAAGGGGTGGCTCACGCCAACTCCTCGATCACCCTCGCGAGGTCGGCTACGCCGGCCAAGCAGTCGGCCTCCTCGGCATGCTCCTCGGGGGAGTGGCTCACGCCGGTCGGATTACGGACGAACAGCATCGCGGTGGGGATGCCGGAGGCGGAGAGGATGCCGGCATCGTGACCGGCCCCGGTCGGGAGCACCGGAACGTCGCCGAGCAGCGCGGCCAGGCGGTCCCGCAACGGCCCATCGAAATCGGTCGACGGCGTCCAGGACTCCTCCATTGCCTCGATCCCGACGGCGGTGCTCACCTCCGCAACGACGCGGCGCACCGCCTCGGGATCGGCACCGCGGGCATCGAGCCAGGCCGTCACCTGCGACGGGATCGCGTTGACGCCGTTGGGCAGTACCTGCACCTTGCCGATCGTGGCGACCGTGCCCTGCTGCTGCGCCGCCGCGCGGGCGGTGGTCACCGCGGTGGCGAGGCGGAGCATCGGGTCGTCGCGGTCCTCGAGGCGGGTGGTGCCGGCGTGGTCGGCGTGGCCGTGCAGGTCGAGGCGCCAGCGGCCGTGGGGCCAGATCGCGCTCGCCACGCCCACCGGGTCGCCCGAATCGATCAAGGCCCTGCCCTGCTCCACGTGCAGCTCCACGAACACCCCGATGCGGCGCAGCGTCTCCTCGTCGCGGCCCACGTGCCCAGGATCCAGGCCGGCGGCAGCCATCGCCTCGGCCATGCTCACGCTTTCGGCATCGGTCAGCGCTCGGCCGCGATCGGCGTCGAGCACGCCAGTGAGCAGCCGCGACCCCGCGCAGGCGACGCCGAACCGCGCACCCTCCTCGTCGGCGAAGCAGGCGATCCCGATCGGCTGCTCCGGTTCCCGCCCGGTCGCACGCAACAGCTCCAGCGCCGCGAATGCCGAGACGATCCCGAGCGGGCCGTCGAACGCCCCGCCATCGGGGACCGAGTCGAGGTGGGAGCCGAGCACGAGCGGCGGGGTGCCGGCGGCCACCGCGGCGTCCGGGTCGCCGGTCCACGCCCACAGATTCCCGACCCGGTCGGTCACGACCTCCATGCCCAGCGCGGCCGCACGCCCGATGAACCACTCCCGCAGCGTCGCGTCCTCGCGGGACCACGCGAACCGGCGGTACCCGCCGGAGCGAGAATCGCGGCCAACGCCGCCCAACGCATCCCAATCCGAACGGAAGGCACGGGCGGCGGCCGGGTCTGCGCCGTCGGGCATCCCGACCTCCCAGCGAACTCGGCGATCGGGAGAGGGGGTGGATGGGCCGGGTGCCATCAGCCCTCCCGCATCGGCACGCGCACGCCGCGCTCGGCGGCGACCTCGTCGGCGCGGTCGTACCCCGCGTCGACGTGTCGGATCACGCCGATGCCGGGGTCGTTGGTGAGCACGCGTTCGAGCTTGGCGGCGGCGAGGTCGGTGCCGTCGGCGAGCGAGACCTGGCCAGCGTGGATCGAGCGCCCGATACCGACGCCGCCGCCGTGGTGGATCGAGACCCACGTCGCCCCGGATGAGGTGGCGGTGAGCGCGTTGAGGAGCGGCCAGTCGGCGATGGCGTCGGAGCCGTCGGCCATCGCTTCGGTCTCGCGGTAGGGGGAGGCGACCGACCCGGCGTCGAGGTGGTCGCGGCCGATGACGATCGGTGCACTGATCTCGCCGGAGGCCACCAGCTCGTTGAACCGCAGCCCAGCGCGCTCGCGCTCCCCGTACCCGAGCCAGCAGATCCGGGCGGGCAGTCCCTGGAACGCGACCTTCTCCTGCGCGGCCGTGATCCAGCGGTGCAGGTGCTCGTTCTCACCGAACAGGTCCATCACGGCGCGGTCGGTCACCTCGATGTCGCGCGGATCTCCCGAGAGTGCCGCCCACCGGAACGGGCCCTTGCCTTCGCAGAACAGCGGCCGGATATATGCGGGCACGAAGCCGGGGAAGGCGAAAGCCTGGTCGAACCCGCCCTGGCGGGCTTCGTCGCGGATCGAGTTGCCGTAGTCGAACACCTCGGCCCCGGCGTCCATGAACCCGACCATCGCCTCCACATGGCGGGCCATCGACTCCCGCGCCCGGTCGGTGAACTCCTCGGGTTTCTTCTCGGCGTAGTCCGCCCATTCCTCGAGCGGGACCCCGGTCGGCAGGTAGGACAGCGGGTCGTGCGCGGAGGTCTGGTCGGTGACGACATCGATCTCGACGCCGCGCCGCAGCAGCTCGGGGAATACCTCCGCGGTGTTGCCCACCAGACCCACGGAGAGCGGCCGCCGAGCGGCCTTGGCCTCCACGCAGCGCCCGACGGCGTCGCTCAGGTCGTCGGCGACGACGTCCAGATAGCGGTGGTCCACTCGGCGATGGAGGCGGGCCGGGTCCACGTCGATCACCAGGCACACGCCCGCGTTGAGCGTCACGGCGAGCGGCTGCGCCCCGCCCATTCCGCCGCAGCCGCCGGTGAGCGTCAGCGTGCCCGCCAACGTCCCGCCGAACCGCTTCGCGGCCACGGCGGCGAACGTCTCGTAGGTGCCCTGCAGGATCCCCTGGGTGCCGATGTAGATCCAGGACCCGGCGGTCATCTGCCCGTACATCGTCAAGCCCAGGTGTTCCAGGCGCCGGAACTCGGGCCAGGTGGCCCAGTCGCCCACGAGGTTGGAATTCGCGATCAGTACGCGCGGCGCCCATTCGTGGGTGCGGAACACCCCGACGGGGCGACCCGATTGCACCAGCATCGTCTCGTCGTCGGCGAGGGTGGTGAGCGTGCGGACCATCGCGTCGAACGAGTTCCAGTCGCGGGCGGCGCGGCCGGTGCCGCCGTAGACCACGAGGTCGTCGGGCCGTTCGGCGACCTCAGGGTCGAGGTTGTTCATCAGCATCCGCAGCGGGGCTTCCGTGCTCCAGCTGCGGGCGGTGAGCGTGGTACCCCGAGGGGCTCGGACTGGACGTGCACCTTCCATGCTCGCCACGGTAACGACGCTCGGCCACCGGCGTCAGCGGATCTCCTGCCACGATGAGGCGGTGAGTGATGACGTGCTGCCGGGAGCAGTGCAGCGGCTGGCGGCGGTGACCTATATCGACTACGCCGACTGCGACGTGCGATACACCACCGAGCCTGCCCCGGATGAGCTGGTGAGCAGGCTGCACCTGGTCGCCGTCACCGCACACGGTGACGTGGTGGTGAGCCGCTCGGTGCAGGGGTGGCGGGTCCTGCCGGGTGGCACTCGCGAGCCAGGAGAGGCACTGATCGAGCTGGCGCGCCGGGAACTGATCGAGGAGGCCGGTGCGCGGCTGCTCGCCGGCATCGCGCCGTTCTCCTCGTTCGTTTCCCACAGCCGGACGCCCGCGCCGTACCGCCCCCATCTGCCGCACCCGCGCGCGTACTGGCTGCACGCCGTGGCGCAGGTGGAGGTGGTGGGGCCGCCCACCAGCCCGGCTGACGGCGAGCAGATCACCGACGTGCTCCAGCTCCCGCCGCGCGAGGCGGTCGACTACATCGCCGTGCACGATCCGATCCATGCCGACGTGCTCGCCCACGCGATCGCGCTCGGCCTGCTCCCCAGCTCGGATCCCGTGCGAGGTCGCACTTCCGGTCCGAGGTAGCACCGTCGGCGGTGCGAACTCCGCCCCACGGTGCGACCTCGTCGGGTCTGGACGCGTCCAAGGTGAGAGTCGCCCCACCGGCGCCGGCCGGTCTCCGCTACTGTCTGGGAATTACTCGGTAACTAGGGGGTATCGGCGATGGGGACGATGCGTCGGGTCGTGCTGCCGACCCTGAGGCTGATCATCTGGGCGGTGATCGCCGTGGCGCTGTGCGTGATCGCGTTCCGCGAGACCGCGCCCGCACTTGAGCAGACCGACGACGGCGTGGTCGCCCCGGGCGCCGACTTCACCGATCCCGTGGTCGAGGTGGGTCGCCAGGACCTGACCAGCGCCGTCGACCTCACCGGGACCATCGTGCCGGTCGCCGCGACCGAGGTCATCGCGCCCGCCACCGGTACCGCGGTCTACTTCGCGATGCCCTCGGGCCGGCAGGTCAGCGCCAACGAGCCCCTGATGACGTTGCGCAGCACCGAGCCGCGCGAGCCTCGCATCGAGACCGACGACGAGGGCAACGTCACCGAGATCCCGCAGGCCGACGCCGTCACCACCACGACCGTCTACGCCAATGCGGAAGGCGAGATCACCTTCGAGGTCGAGCTCAACGACGAGGTCGCGCAGGGTGACGTCGTGGCACGGATCGACCCGCTGCAGAACTACATCGCCGCCACCGTGCCCGCCGCCTCGCTCTACCGGCTCCTCGACCTGCCTGAGACCGCCGAGGTCACGATCGCCAACGGGCCTGCGCCGTTCGACTGCACCGACCTCACGCTCGAGTCCACCACCAGCGATGGCACCAGCAGCACCGAGCTGCGCTGCGAGGTCCCCGACGGCGTCACCGTCTTCCCCGGCCTCGAGGTGGAGATCGCGATCGTCACCGAGACGGTCGAGGATGCGCTCGTGGTCCCGCTGACGGCGGTCCGCGGCACGGTCACCTCGGGCAGCGTCTGGGTGGTGGGCGACGACGGCGAACCGGTCGAGATCGCCGTCGCGCTCGGCATCAACGACGGCAAGGTCGTCCAGGTCACCGAGGGCCTCGATGGGGGCGAGGAGATCCTGCAGTTCGTTCCCGGCACTCCGGCCGAGTATCCCGAGGGGCAGGAAGGGATGATGGACGACGGCGGTGGTGAGGTGATCGACGACGGCTCGGGCGAGGAGGTCGACGACG
>NZ_JBMDXJ010000540.1:0-3196 GCF_048594945.1 Pseudactinotalea sp.
GCGGCGACGCCGAAGCCGTAGCGGCCGTAGATCGTCGCCTCGGACACGGTCAGACCGGCGATCGGCACACCAGCACTCGCCGCCGCTCGCAGCTCGCCCTCGAGGAGGGCTCGCGCGATGCCCCGACGGCGGTGGGTCGAGGACACCGTGACCGCACTGATCGACCACATCGGGAGGAAGGAGTCGGCATCGACGGTCACGTCCATCACCCAGGAGTTGACCGTGCCGACCGGCGTCTCCGGGTCCGCGCCCTCGGGGTCGTAGACGCCGACGAGCCGGTTGCCATCGATGGACTCCCGCCACCCCTGGACCCGCTCGGGCGTCGAGCGCTCGCCCAGGAAGCCACGCCCGATCGCCGCGTTGAAGCGCTCGAACGGCTCGCCCTCGGTCGTGACGATGCGGTAGTCGAAGCCACGATCGGCCAGGGACTGGGTGGATGCGCTGTCGAGGGGGACGGTCTCAGCGACCGTGCGTGCGGGGTTCGAGGTCACGCCTCCACGCTATCCGGCGGTGCTCACGGGCGGCCACGCGAATAACCGCGAATCACCCCGGCGGCAGGATCCCCCGAAGCGGCGAGGTGGGCGTCAACGCCTGCGGCAGCGCAACGCCGGCACCCTGCACCCGCTCGACCCACCCGGGTGGGATCCAGCCGACGTCCATCGTCTGCGGGTGCTGGACGCCCACCGCGCGGGCCCACAGCAGCAGGATCAGCTCGGCCCAGGTCGACTCCACGATCCAGGAGATCGCACCCTGTGTCGATTGCCCGGAGAACCACAAGTTTCCTGGGGCCACCAGCTGGGCGGCGTCGATGTCGCCGTATCCCCAGGTGGTCATGCCGTATTGGGACGCGCGGTAGAAGCCGTGCTCGGTGATCCAGATCTGCCCCTGTTCGAGCGGCTTCCACCGCTCCTGGGCGGCCCGCTCGGCTGCCTTGCGCCGCGAGGAGTTGCCGAAGGCCTGCGCCGCCATGAAGCCGGCGGTCATCGCAAGTCCGCCGCGACCGGTCGCCATGAACATGCCGCCCTGATGCTCGTAGCTGCCGTCGCCGAGGGCGCCGTAGTCGTAGAGCATGTAGCCGCCGGTGGTGAGCGCCCGCTCCCCTTCGCCGAGCCGCATGACGAACGGCGCCGGCTCCCCCGGCCACTGCTCGAGCCGACTCGCCCCGATCAGCTCAGTGATCTGGATCGCGTACCAGATCGCGGTGTCGTGCTCACTCATCTGTGCGGTCATGGTGGTCCAGTCGTCTCGCAGCGCCTTGGGCGAATCGTGCCAGATCTGTCGTGATCAGCAGTGCCCGACGACGGCCCGCCGAGCTTGGCGATCGGGTGCGCCGCTCACCCGTCCAGCACGTCCTTCAGCGTGGCGGCGAACGCGGCTGGGTCGTTGCCGGGCGACCACTCGTTGGTGGCGAACCCGCCGTGGTCACCGGGGAAGATCACGGGCTCGATGGCGAGTAGCTCCGCGAGGGCCTCGCCACCGCGCCGGGGCATGCCACCGACGCCCTCCGCCCCGATCGCCAGCACGATCCGCACGCCGGAGGCGTTGAGCGCCTGCGCGTCGGGGAGGTAGGGAGGCATCGCCATGTTGTGGGCGAGCAGCGGGTCGTCGCGGCTGCCGTCGTCCTCGATGGGCAGCCCGAACTGCGCCGGGTCGGGCTCGGGCCGGTCCAGATACTCCTGCGTGAGCTCGCCCGTGTGCATGACGAGCTGCAGGAACTTCGCCATCGCTGGACCGAAGCCCCGCTGCCGATAGGTGTCCACGATGTCGGCGCTGACCGTCTGCAGGATCTGCGCGTCCGGCAGCAGCAGCGTCAGCGGCGGCTCGTGCGCCACCAGCGTGCGCACGTCGCCGGGGTGCGCGATCACCCACGGCAACGCAGCCTGGGCACCGCCGCTGGAGCCGAATGCGTCGACCGGTCCGAACCCGGCGGCCTCCACCACGCGGTGCAGGTCGTCGCCGTGGATCTCCACGGTGACCTCACCGCCATCCTTCAGCCGGCTGCGCTCGGCCATGCGTGGGTCGTAGGTGAGCACGACCCGGTCGTCGAGCTGGGTCACCAGCTGCTCGAAGCCGGACGCACCCATCGGCGATCCGAACACGAACAGCGGCGGGTGCTCGCTCGGCCGCTCCGGCTGATGGATGTCGTAGGCCAGCACCGCGCCTGGCACGTCGAGGGTGTGCGTGGTGAGCATGGGAGTCCTCTCGTCGCCTCCACCGTATCCATCTGTTCGTGATGCCCGACGGCGTTCCTCACCCCATACCGGGCATGGTCCGGCCGGTCTCCACGAAGGTCTTGAGCGAGGAGATGACCAAGGAGGTACCGCCGTCGACCTGGTTCTCGGGGGCCGTGCCCGCGGGCACGCCGGTGTGCGTGACGGTGACCCGGGTGAGGCCCTCTCCTAGGGGCTCGAGGAGCCACTCGTAGGCCGAGATCGGGTCGGCGGCGGTCTCGGGCGACCAGGTCGCACTGAAGGTGTGGGCCAGTCGCACGCCTTCCTCGAGGGCGGTGATCTCGCCGGCGATGAGGGAGGCGCCGTCGGCGTCGACCCACTCGATCGATGCGCCCACCTGCCAGTCGCTGCGCACGAGGCCGCCGAAGAACCAGCGGCGGGACTGCTCGGGGTCCACGATCGCCTGCCACACCCGCTCCGGGGTGGCTTCGATGACGATCGTGGCGACGAGCGTTCGGGTGTTCGACATGGTCTCTCCTGAGTTCGTGCGCTCGGGTTCGAGGTGGTCGCGCAGCCGGGTGAGCGCGAGTCCGGCGAAGGCGGAGTAGTCGTCGAGCCAACGGCGAGCCAGCTCCACGATCGGGGTGGGGTTGAGGTGCACGAACCGGCTGCGCCCCACCTTGCGGGTCGTGACGAGCTCCGAGGCCTCGAGAACGCGGAGGTGCTTGAGCACCGCGTGCCGGCCGAGCTCGGGGAGAGCGGCCTCAAGGTCGCGGACCGGGACGCCGTCCTGGGTTCGCAGCGCATCAAGCAGGGCCCGCCGGTGCGGGTCGGTGAGCGCGCGGATCGTGGCGTCGAGGTCGGGCACGATCCAACTATAGGTGACCGTGAGGTCACCTATCAAGAGATCTCGCATTGGCCGTACGCGGCAGGGCGTCGAACTCTACGATCGAGAACGCTGGCAACCACCACGAACGTGAGGATGCGCGATGGCAGGCAAGTTCGAGCTCTACCAGGACAAGGCC
>NZ_JBMDXJ010000541.1:0-3876 GCF_048594945.1 Pseudactinotalea sp.
GGCCAACAGCGGCGCCACCTGGACCAACGACATCAGCCACGGCGAGCTGCTCCGCACCAGCGCCGACCAGACCATGACCGTCGACCCCTGCAACCTGCAACTCCTCTACCAGGGGCGAAGCCCCAGCTCGGGCGGTGACTACGGTCGCCTGCCCTACCGCCCGGGGCTGCTGACCCTGCAGCGCTGACAGCGGGGGACGGCTCCGACCCGGTACACGGAGCCGCCGCGGCGGGCCCCGCCTTCGGCCGGGCCCCCTCGCGCCGCGTTCGGGCCGCGGCCGGCGCGCCGGGAGGCGGGGAGCCCCACTTTTCGGTGCGCACCACCGCCGCGCCCCGGCCGCGCGGCGACCTGCACGGACGGTCCCTCGGCTCCGCCCCCCGCACCGGCGGCGCAGCGGTGGCCCCACCGACGAAGCCCCAGGTGGCCGACCTGACCAGTACGAACGCCGCGCTTGGCACCCGCGACTCCCGTCGCTGGGAACCCCTGATGACCGTAGGTGACCGTCCCGACGGGTGTGCGTCGGGCACGCCTGCGTGGGGCGCTTGCAAGCATGCGCTCGATCGGGTGATGCATTCCGGTTCCATAGCAGCGGATGTCGGCGTGGCGGCCCTCGCGCGGGCTGGTAGGTATGGTTCCCGACCAGGTTCGGGAGCCCACCGGGTGGGCTCCCGAGCTCCCGGACGGACTGCGGCTCCGCACGGCAGAATGAAGCGGTGAGCGACGAAGACGTGGATCTGGCCGACATGCTGGGAACTCAGGAGTCCGCCTGCCTTGAGTTCAAGCGCAGCCCCAAGCGCGAGGGCAAGCGGGGTGACGCCATCGGCAACGCGGTGTGCGCCATGGCCAATGATCTGAGCGGGCGTGGCGGGGGTGACATCCTCGTGGGAGTGGACGACAAGGGTATGCCCGTCGACGACCTCGATCTGAGTGATCGTGCGCTCCTCCAACTCACCGAGATCCGGGACTCCGGCCTCATCCTGGACCGCCCGTCCCTCACGGTCGAGCGTGCTGTCTACCGAGGCAAGCCCGTCATCCGGCTCCACGTGGCCGCGTCCGCGACCCCGCCGGTGCGGTTCGACGGTGTCATCTGGGTCCGGCCGGGCCCCACCACGCGTAAGGCCAACCGGGAGGATGAGCGGGTTCTCACTGAGCGCAGGCGAGCCAAGGACCGTCCCTTCGACACGCGCCCGATGGAGCTGGCCCGCGTCGATGACCTGGATCTGGACACGTTCCGACAGTCGTACCTGCCCTCCATGGTCGCCCCGGATGTCATCGAGGAGAACGGCCGTCCCACTGACCTTCAACTCTCCTCACTCCACCTCGCGACCCCCGGCGGCACGCCGACCACGCTCGGTGTACTGGCCGTGGGACTCGACCCCACCACCCATGTACCCGGGGCTTACGTGCAGTTCGTCCGCTACCAGGGTGTTGACTTCGACGCCCCGATCGTCGATGAGCAGGAGCTCCGGCAGAACCTGGTAGGTCTCTCGGCTCGCCTGGAACCCCTCCTGCGCAGCAATGTGCGCACGAGGCTCGCGGAGGAGGGGTTCCGAGAGACTCCCCGCCCGGACTATCCGTTGGAGGCGCTGCGTGAGCTGTGCATGAATGCGCTCATGCACCGGAACTACGAGACCTCCTACGCGCCGACCCGGGTCGTCTGGTTCGACGACCGCATCGAGATCACCAATCCCGGCGGACCGTTCGGGCAGGTTCGGGACGACAACTTCGACCGTGTCACCGATTACCGCAATCCGTCCGTCGCAGCCGCGATGAAAGGGCTCGGTTATGTGAACCGGTTTGGTCGGGGTATCGGGCGAGTGAGAAGGGCGTTGGAGGACAACGGAAATCCGCCCGCCGAATTCCAGGTGGACGATTCGTCGTGGGTCGTTGTGATCAGGAGAGCCGCATGACATCGATCGCGCTGTTCAACAACAAGGGAGGCGTGGGAAAGACCACCCTCACGTACCACCTGGCCCACATGATCCGGCGCCTCGGCCTGAGCGTTCTCGCCATCGACCTGGATCCTCAGGCGAACTTGACCTCCATGTGCCTGGACGAGACGGAGATCGAGGAGCTCTGGGAGAACCCCTCCGAACTCAGCGGCGCGGTGTCGGCGGGCCTCCCCGAGGTCGGACGAGTTCGCAGCGGGCAGACCATCGCTGATGCCGTCCGTCCGATCCTCGAAGGGACGGGCGACATCGCAGCGGTCGAGCCTGCCAGGCTCGAGCCCGACCTGTGGTTGCTGCCCGGCAGCCTCGACCTCAGCCGATTCGAGGACAAACTGTCCAACGAATGGTCCCGTGCTTACGCAGGCGATATCGCAGCCATCCGCACATCGACGGCATTCCATCGGATCATTCAGCAGGCGGCGCAGGCCGTGGACGCAGATGTCGTGCTCATCGATGTCGGCCCCAACCTGGGAGCCATCAACCGGGCCGCATTGATCTCCGCCGACACGGTACTGATGCCATTGGCCGCGGACCTGTTCTCACTGAAGGGCCTCAGCAACCTGGGGCCGACACTGCGTCAGTGGCGCGCCGACTGGCAGCAGCTCGTCCTGCCCAGGGTTCCGCCGGGCATCTCGGCGCCCCAAGCCGAGATGCGGCCCCTCGGGTACGTGATCATGCAGCCGGAGATGCGACTGGACCGCCCGGTCAAAGCGTACGAGCGGTGGCTCAAGCGAATTCCTCGGGTCTACTCTTCGGAGGTTCTCGACGAGGCGCAGCCCACCCGGGAGGACGACCTGCACCGCATTGCGACCATGCGGAACTACCGGAGTCTGATGCCTCTGGCGCACGACGCGAGGAAGCCCATGTTCGATCTGAAGCCGGCCGACGGCGCCCTGGGTAGCACCCAGCAGTACGTGAAGACCTGTTTCCTCGAGTTCCAGGCGTTGGCCCGCGAGGTGCTCGTGCGGATCGGCGAGCCCCTGGAGGAGGTCCGCCCACTGGCACCGACCCGTCCGAGCTAGCCCCAATCCTTCGTAGTGGGCTGTCAGTTCCTTCGACGGGGGGTTTCGGTTGTTCAGGCTGGCGGCAGCCAGGCCGATGACCTGTCGCGCCGGGCGGGCTCCGCGTTCCTCGGTTCCGGTCCGGGGCTGCTCCCCGGGAGGGGAACGAGCGGGCCGCGAGCCTCAGCGTGAGGCCGCCGCGGCCACACGGATGCCCGTGCGGCTGCGGAGCGGCGCAACCACACCGCGCCGGGAAGGGGCTGGCGCCAGGTCCGCCCAGTAGGTCCAGTAATCATTGGCGACCGGCTGACCGTCACAACAGCGAGCAGGAACTGGTGGCGCCGCCGAGCACTACGGTGCGCGAACGACTGGTGCTGCCCGGATGCCGATGCGTCCGGGGCCTGTGGCCTACGCGGCGTGAGTGTCCGTTCCGCGCAGGATGTACAGGTCGTCACCGAAGACGGCGGAGATCTGGATCCGGCCGCCAAGAGCGGCGACATAGCGGGCGATGGCCTCCACGGTGGAGACCTCTCCGCGCTCGATCTGCGAGATCCGGCTCTTGGTCACGCCCATCAGTTCCGCGACGTCGCTCTGCGTCAGGCCAAGAGACTTGCGGCGCTCGGCAAGCCGATGCCCGTCGATGTACGCCTGGTTGCGCTTGCGGGCCTCGGCTACAGCCTCTTCGCCGCCGGCACCCGCAACAACATCGGCACGTACATCGCTCCACTTGGGAAACTTCTTCATTGCTGTCCCTCCTCGGCTTCGCGTTCCTTCACGTACTCGACGTACAGCTCTTCCGCGCGTGGAATCGCCTGGCGGTACCAGGCCGACCAGTTCCCCGATTTGTCACCGCCCACCAGTAGGATCGCCGAACGCCACGGGTCGAAGACGAACAGGAGGCGGATCTCGGAGCGGCCTGCGGAGCC
>NZ_JBMDXJ010000542.1:0-4439 GCF_048594945.1 Pseudactinotalea sp.
CCGCGATACTTACAACGCCCCAACGTCGTGGACCGGCGCTTCGAGCGCCTGAAGCGGTGGCGTGGCATCGCGACCCGGTACGACAAGACCGCCGAGCCCTGCGAGGCGGCCGGCACCCTCGCATCACTCCTGATGGGGGCCTGACATGTGACGACAGAACCTAGCGGGCTCGGTGTGACAGGGGCCCGGGCCAGAGGTACTCGGCCGCTGGTACCTCGCTTCCGCGGACCCATGCGTCGAAGAAGCCCGCCAGGTCCTGGCCGGCTTCCTCGCTCGCCATCGCCTCGAACTCGTCCCAGGTGCGGACGCTGTGTGCGTTCTCCGAAGGCCAGCGCTTCAAAAGGCCGAGGAAGGCGTCCTCGCCGATGTGGTGCGACAACGCATGCATCATGAATGGGGACTTCGTGTACATCGATGCCCCGGACTCGATGGTCTGCCGCCACCACTGCGGATCGTCCTGATGCTGACGGATGCCTTCGCGGTAGCGGTCGTCGAGGTCGACCCCCGCATCGGCCTCCGCCCACATCCACTCCGCGTAGACGGCGAAGCACTCGCCGACGCAGCCGCTCGCCGGCCCGTCGCCGGTGACGGAGACTCCGAACCACTGGTGGGACAGCTCGTGCAGGAGCACGCTCTCGTCCGCCCAGGCAGGGGCGGGGAGGATGACCCGCCCCTGGGGTGCGTAGAACGGGGTGTCCTCGCTGAGCGCCTCCACGTAGATCCCGCCGAAAGTGTCGAACGGATAGGGCCCGAACCTCTCCGCCAGGAAGTCGAGCATGCGTGGAGCCTGATCGGCCAGGGGCTTCATGGCCTCCTTCTGACCCGCGCCGTACACGTTGGTCACGGGGGTGCCGTCGCTCAGCCGATCGTCCTCCGTCTCCCATGGCCCCATCCCGAGCACCGCGCTCTGCGGTGACAGCTCGTGCGACGTCCGCCATTGGAAGACCGAGGAGTTCTCGGTGCCCGCGATCCGGCTCCCCGTGCCGTTGGAGACGACGGTCCAGTCCGCGGGCACTTCGGCTGTCACCGTCAGGTCGGCCCGGTCGCGCGGCACGTTGTGCACGGGGAACCAGGTGCCGGTAGCGCCGTTGGTCACTGTCACCGACCCGCCGTCCGTCGTCGGTACCCAGGCGGGGATCTCACCCGGTAGCCCTTCGTACGCGATCTCCATGACGAACTCGTCGCCGGCGGCGATCGGTCGCGCCAGGGCGATGCTCAGGACGCCGTCACTCTGCCCGAACGAAGTGATGCCGTCGCCGTCGACCGCGACCTCCGTCGCGGGCACCGGCAGCGCCAGGTCCACCGTGTCCAGAGCGCTGCCCGCCGGCGCCGTGAGGATCGTCTCGCCTCGCAGCACCCCGGACTCGGGCGCGTAGACGATGTCTATCTCGTACATGCTCACGTCGTACGGGAGGGAGACCGCTGTGGTCCGGGGTTCAGCAACTGCCTGCGGAACCGCGAGGAGCAGGGCGAGGGGCAGGGCAACGCCGGCGCTGATACGGCGCGCAGGTTTGTGCTTCATCAGGGGGTCCTTCATCGACGGTCGGCGACTCCACGGCGCCTGCTGGACTGGCAGGAAGCAGCCACGCTAACGACGAGTCGGAGCCGAGGGGACGAGAATTCCGGACAGCCGCCGTCCGTGGTCCCATCACGGGCGCCGGCCCCCTCGCCGAGGGGCCCTCGACCGGCATGGAGAGGTCTCGCGGCGGCCGGCCGAAGTACCCAGCGGGGACCAGGACGGGGCAGCGGGTGGGCGCACCCTCGGCCGGGGCCCACGGTGCCCCCGGGGAGCGGACGGAGGCGTGGCGGGAGCGGGGTAGCAGCATGGAGGTGGAGGTGCCGCCCTGGAACTGTGTGCCGGGGCGCTGTGGCGTAGCCGGTGGAGTGTCCAGCCGTCCAGGTCCTCGATGTTGTCGGGAGAGGCGAGCGGGTTGGCCGGCAGTCGGGTGTTCCTCTCGAAGATCTCCTCGGCCCGGCGGCATGCTGCTGCGCGGGCTACCGAGGCGGCGGACCGCTTGCAGACCATGCTCCGCTACGGCTGGGAGGCCAACGACGACCAGATGCGTGCCTGTGTCGAGCAGTGCGTGCGGGTGGCCGGAGGGGACCGGCTCAACGCGGGAGCACGGCCCGGACTTGTCGAAGACGTTACGCGGCGCTCCGTCACGCGCCGCGGCCACTGGTGGGTACGGCGGCCGGCTATCGAGGAAGTCGTGACTGTCACTGCTGTGGAGCCCGAGGCGGAAGTCTTCCCAGCCGTCGACGTGTACGACCGCCTCACCTGTCCGATGACGATCGTGCTGGCCGAGATGGTATTCACGCCTCGCGGCGCGACGAAGCGCGTGCCGTCGTCGATGCCGCCCCCTGGCTGCCGACGGCTGATCGACATCAGCTCGAACCACAGCGTCCCCATGCCCCGGCCTGCTGACCTCGATGCGATCATTCGCTGTCTGGTGCGAGACCGAGCTGCGGCATCGGTCGGGAACGTCGAGTGATCCTCACCCCACCACTACAAGGAGCTGCTGTGCACCATTCTGATGCCCTGCCGGCTGCCAGGGAGATCTCCGTGGCGGACAAGGGTGCTGGGCCTTACGGCATCGCGACCGGACCTGATGGTGCGCTATGGCTCACCTTCGCGCACAGTGGTCGCATCGCGCGTCTCACCCTCGATGGCGAACTCAGCGCATACCCGTTGGACTCGTCTGAGTGTCGCCCTACGGTCATTACTCCCGGGCCCGACGGGGCATTGTGGTTCACCCGATCCCAGGACCACCGGATCGGCCGGGTCACCGCCGACGGTGAATCGGAGTCCTTCCCCGTACCGACGCCGGGCAGCGGACCCTTCGGTATCACTGCCGGCCCGGACGGTGCGGTGTGGTTCACGGAGATGAACACCGACCGTATCGGCCGCATCACCTGCAAGGGAGAGATCACCGAGTTCGTCCTTCCCCATGCGGGCGCCTTTCCCGCGGCAATCACCGCAGGCCCTGATGAGGCCCTGTGGTTCACCCTCAACCAGGCGAACGCAATCGGACGCATCACTGTCCACGGGGACATCGTGATCCACCCACTCCCCACCCCCGGCGCTGCGCCCGTGGGCATCACGAGTGACGGCGCCGCCCTGTGGTTCGTCGAGATCGCAGCGGGTCAGATCGGCAGGATCTCGGTGGATGGCGGGATCAAGGAGTTCCCGCTCCCTGACCGCACGGCCAAACCCCACGCCATCGTCGCGGCGTCCACCGGGGAGTGCTGGTTCACCGAATGGGGAGCCAACCGCATTGGCCACATCACCGATAGCGGCGAGATCACCGAGTACAGCCTGCCGTCACCGTCGTCCGAGCCCCATGGCATCACCATAGGGTCCGACGGCGCTCTGTGGGTGGCGCTTGAGACGGGAGGGGTCGCGCGGTTGGAACCGTAGCGCGGGACGGAGAACCGCCCGGTTCAGCCATGTGTCGGTCTCGCGTCACGCCAGACGCGGCGCGGCTCGCTACGTGCTGTGCCTGCGCAGGTTCATGCTCTCTCCACGGTGGAGCGCAAGGCGCTGCCCGTCTGGGGCCCGAGGGTTGGGAACGGTCGCCGCGGTGAGGTCGAGGCGGTGCAGTTGATCAGCGGGGAGTGGATGGCCGGCGACTCCTTCTCCACGTGCCAGTGGACGAGCACCCCGCGGCCGCCGTAGCGCGAGTGCCACTCGGTGAACAAGTTCTGGCCGTAGGCGCGCACATGGGTGGAGTCGGAGGCGAACGCGATCGAGCCCTGGCCCCACAACTCGACGCTGCGGGCGAACCGGGTGACCTCACCTGTCAGATCGTCGTCGAAGCCGGCGATCATCTCCGGCTCGGCGATCCGTCGCATCGTCAGGCCTGGCAGGTGGGCGCCGGGGCAGCTCATGTCCCTCGCAACCGCCAGCGGCGGGGCTCCGATCGAAGCCGGCTGGTCGAACGACCAGCAGTGTCCCGTGCTTGGTCGGGAGTTTCGCGGACAGCGCGCGGAGCTTGGGCTCGGCGTCGGGCCGGCGCTTGTCGAACGCCTTCTGCCCGGCCTCGCCCACGGCGCCGATCGCCACTTTCACACGACGAAGAACCTCCCGACCTGTGAAGAGTCAGCGGTCATGCCTCCGAGCAGCCGTTGGTCGGCGCCTTTGGGCCCGGTGACACCACCCCCGGGTCATGCCCCGTTGCGGGGCCACCGGAAAGATCATGGGGGCCGAACGAACGGCGACCGGAAACCGCTCATCGCCGCCGTCGTCCCGCCGTCCCCGCCCCGTACCGGCGACGGGTGCGCCCGGCCTGCCGACCCCACCCGGCCCCCGCGCACGCCCCGGGCGCGCCGTTTTCGGCCACCTGGCGCCGTCGCAGCGCGAGTTCCGGAACTCCATGCACTGGACGCGGGACCTTCACGACTCCTACGCTCCCACCGGGTTCGAGAGCGCTCCCGGCCTT
>NZ_JBMDXJ010000543.1:0-2075 GCF_048594945.1 Pseudactinotalea sp.
GACCTCAACACCCAGTTCACGGCGGCGCTGCAGGCCAAGGCGGTGCCGGACATGGTGTGTTTCCCGGAGCTGCAGTGGCTGCAGTTCTACTTCGCCGGCGCGCTGACCCCGCTCGACCCGCACTTCACGGACGAGTGGAACCTCGACATCTACCTGCAGAACTACGTGGGCGAGGGCAAGGCCGGCGACGAGACCTACGTGGTGCCGTTCGCTCGCTCCACGCCGCTCTTCTACTACAACAAGACCGCCTTCTCGGAGCTCGGCCTGCCGATCGACACCCAGTACACCTGGTCGCAGCTGCGTGAGTTCGGTCCGGAGATCGCCTCGCTGTCCGCGTCGGGTCAGTCGGTCAAGACGTTCGCCTACAGCGCGGGCGACGGCTGGTACGCCTCCTCGTGGCTGTGGGCGTTCGGTGGCGAGTGGACCGACGGCTTCGACGTCATGCCCGACGAGGCGCCGGTCACCGAGCTGCTGAACTTCGCCAAGGAGTGGGTGCACGTCGACGGCCACGCGTACCAGGCGCAGGCGGCGCACACGGACTTCCAGACCGGGCTCGTCACCGCCGTGCACGGGTCGACCGCCTCGATGCGCGGCCTCACCAACGCCGTCGACTTCGAGCTCGGTGCCGCCTTCATGCCGGGCGAGGTCAACCAGCCTCCGAAGGTCCCCACGGGCGGCTCCGGCTTCTCGCTGGTCAAGACCGACTCGCAGGAGCGCCAGGACGCCACCGCCGAGCTGCTCAAGTTCCTCGGGACCCCGGAGATGTCCGGCTGGTACCACATGAACTCCGGCTACGTGCCGATCGTCACCGCGGCTCGCGACGAGCCCGAGGTGCAGGAGCTGCACGCGTCGAACCCGAACTTCACCGTGGCGATCGAGCAGCTTGAGAACGCCCAGACGGTCGCCCCGGCATTGTGGTTCCAGGCCGGCGTCAACGCGCTGCAGGACAACCTCGCCACGCTCACCGGTGACGACGCCGACGTGCCGGCCACGATCGAGCAGATCCGGACCGGCCTCGAGGACGTGCTCGAGGACAACCGCGAGGACCTCGAAGCGCTGGGCATCTCCTGATGAGCACCCTGCACAAGCTGCTGGTCGTGTCGGTCGACGCGATGCACATGGACGACATCCCGTTCGCGAGGACCCTGCCGGCGTTCTCGCAGATCCTGGACCGGGCCGCCGTCGCCGAGATCGAGGGCATCTATCCCTCGGTCACGTACCCCAACCACACCGCGCAGACGACCGGCTGCCCGCCAGCACGGAGCGGCATCTTCAACAATCTGCAGTTCCAGCCCGGCAACGGCGACAGGTCCGAGTGGTTCTGGGACGCTGGGGCGATCAAGGTCCCGACCCTCTTCGCCGCGGCGAAGGCGGCGGGGCTCACGGTGGCGGCCGTGCAGTGGCCGGTGACCGCCAACGAGCGGGACGTCGACTGGCTGGTGCCGGAGATCGCGAGCCCGCAGGTGTTCGACGGGCTCGAGGACCAGTACCGGCAGACCACGAACGAGGCGTCCCTTGAGCGGTACATCCTGCCGAACCTGGGACTCGTCGACACCTCGGGTACGAAGCGGAACTACTTCGCCTTCGTCAATCACGTCTCGGAGCAGATCCTTCGCAACGAGCGGCCCGATGTCATGTTCGTGCACCTGGTCGAGGTGGACGCCGCCCGGCATGCCGGCGGCGCCTACGGCTCGCACGTGGAGCAGGCGCTCCGGGAGGTGGACGCGACACTCGGCACCTACCTGACCGCGCTGGCCGAGAGCGGTGACCTGGAAGACACGAACATCGTGCTGGTGTCCGATCACGGGCATCTCGACACGGAGCAGCACACGAACCTCAACACGATCTTCGTGGAGCGTGGCTTCCTCCGGGTCGACGGCGAGGGCAACCTGGTCGACTACGACGTGTTCTGCCTGGGTGCTGGTCTGTCCGGCCAGTTGTTCCTGGCCGAGGGTCTCAGCGCGGAGCGCCGCGCCGAGGTCGAGGCGCTGCTCGCCGAGATCGAGGTGGACCCGACCCTCCGGATCGAGAAGATCTGGACCTCGCAGGAGACGCTGCGCGACTACGGCCTCGAC
>NZ_JBMDXJ010000544.1:0-3431 GCF_048594945.1 Pseudactinotalea sp.
GGTCGCGGAACGGCTCGTTCACTCGGACTCCTTCTCGGCGGGAACGGCGGCGGTGCCCGAGTCGCGCTCGGTGCGAACGGCGGTCACGGGCTCGTTGACGTCGAGCCCCTTCTTCTTCATGGCGCGGGCGCGCTCCCCCGCCGAGCGCAGACGCGGGTTGACGTACTCGTCGATGCCGAAGTTGATCAGCGAGAGCGCCACGCCGATGATCGCGATGCACAGGCCCGGGGGCAGGAACCACCACCACTGGCCCTGCTGGAACGCGCCCTGCGCCGACGCCCAGTTGAGGATCGTTCCCCAGTTGTAGGTGGTCACCGGGATCACGCCGATGTACGAGAGCGTGGTGAGGCTGAGGATCGCCGCGGTCACGGTGCCCACGAAGCTGGCGGCGATCAGCGCCATCAGATTGGGCAGCATCTCGATCGCGATGATGCGGCGCAGCGGCTCTCCGTTGGCTCGTGCGGCCTGGATGAAGTCGCGGTTGCGCAGTGACATCGTCTGGGCACGCAGCACCCGCGCGCCCCAGGCCCACCCGATGACGCCGAGGACACCGGCGATCACCCACAGCGGCGGGTCTTCGAACATCGCGGCCACGATGATGATGAGCGGCAGGCCGGGGATCACGAGGAACACGTTGGTCAGCGCGGACAGTCCCTCGCTCTTCCAGCCGCTGATGTAGCCGGAGATGACGCCCACGGTGATAGCGATGATCGTCGCGATGATCGCGGCCAGGAATCCGACGACGACGACGCCTCGCGTCCCGTGGATCACCTGGCTCAGCACGTCCTCACCGATATGCGTGGTCCCCAGCCAGTGCTCCGACGACGGCGGCTGGAACCGGGCGGTGTTGTCCACCTTGGTCGGTGAGAAGGGTGCGAGAACATCGGCGAAGATCGCGATCAGCACGAAGAAGGCGAGGATCGCCAGGCCGGTGAGCGACTTCCGGTTCCGGAACATCGCGAACGCGGACCCGAGCTTGGCGAGGAACTCCCGCCACACCGATTCCTGCACGGGTGCGGGGACGCCAGCATCCTTTGCGGACGTGCTCTCCTCGGCTCCGGGCGCGACGGCGGGACTCGGCTCGGTGGTGGTCGTCTCGTTGGTCTCGGTACTCATGGCTCAGACCCCCGCCTGTCGTGTCCGCGGATCGAGGAACGCGTAGGCGATGTCGGCGAGGATGTTCGCGACGAGCACCGAGATGGTGATCACCAGGAACACACCCTGCATCAGCGCGTAGTCCTTCGCGTTGGTCGCATCGAGCAGCAGCTTGCCGATGCCGGGATAACTGAAGACCATCTCCATCACGATCGAGCCGCCCACGATGAAGCCGATCGAGAGGGCGAAGCTCTGGATCTGCGGCAGCACCGCGTTGCGTGCGGCGTAGCCCCACAACACCCGCTTGTTCGGCATGCCCTTGGCTTGCGCGACCGTGATGTAGTCCTCGTCGAGCACCGTCAGCATCATGTTGCGCATGCCGAGCATCCAGCCACCGAGCGAAGCGATGACGATCGTCGCGATCGGGAGGGTGCCGTGGTGGATGACCTGGCCGATGAACTCGAGGTTCCACCCCGGCTGCATCCCCACCCCGTAGGCCTTGCCGATCGGGAACCAGCCGAGGTTCACCGAGAACACGGCGATCGCGAGCAGCCCCAGCCAGAAGTACGGGATGGTGCTGAGGAACGTCGTGATCGGGATGAGCACATCGGCCTTGCTGCCGCGCCTCCAGCCGACGACCGCGCCACCGACCGTGCCGATCGTGAAGGAGATGACTGTCGCGATCCCCACGAGGCCGATCGTCCACGGCAGTGCTCCGCTGACCACCTCGGTGACCGGGCGCAGGCCGTGCAGCAGGGAGACACCGAGATCCCCCTGCAGCAGCAGTGCCCAGTAGTCGGCGTACTGCTGCAGCAAGGTCTTGTCGGAGTCGAGGCCGAGAAGCGATCGCAGCGCGTCCGCCGCCTCCGGGCTGATGTTGCGGTTGCGGGAGAGGTACTGGGTGACCGCGTCACCCTTCATCATGCGGGGAAGGAAGAAGTTGATGGTGATCGCGGCCCACAGGGTGAAGAGATAGAAGGCAGCACGTCGCCCGAGGTAGCGCCACGGGATGCGCGCCCGACCGCCGTTCGCTCGCGTCGCCGTCGTCCCGACCTCGAGAGCATCGGTCTCCGGCTCGAGAAGCTGAGGTTGCACACTGCTCACTGGGCACCTCCGAGGTTGCCGGCGGCCGAGGCGAAGTGCGCCTCGGGATCGGGCGACGCCGCCCGCAACTCGCGCGTGTATGGATCCTGCGGGTCGAGGATGACGTCGTCGGCCGGTCCGTGCTCCACGATGCGGCCCTGGTTGAGCACGATGATCTCGTCGCTGAAGTGGCGCGCCGTGGCGAGGTCGTGCGTGATGTAGAGGACGCCGAGCCCTTCTTCGCGCTGCAGGTCGGCCAGCAGGTTGAGCACCCCGAGCCGCAGCGAGACATCCAGCATCGAGACCGGTTCGTCGGCCACGAGCAGCGTGGGGCGCGATGCCAGCGCTCGCGCGATCGCGACGCGCTGCCGCTGACCGCCGGAGAGCTCGTGTGGGCGGCGGTCGATGACCGCATCCGGGACCAACCGGACGCGCTCCAGCAGGCGCCGGACCTCGCCGTCGATCTCGTCCTTGGGCGTCACCCCGCCGAGCTGCAGCGGGCGCTCGATGTGGTAGCGGATCGAGTGGTACGGGTTGAGGGAGGCGAACGGATCCTGGAACACCATCCGCAGCTGCTGCCGGTAGTCGCGGAGCGCCTTGCCGCGCCGCGGGATCGGTGCACCATCGAGCAGCACCTCGCCGTCGGTGGGTGTCTCCAGCTGGATGAGGATCTTGGCGATCGTCGACTTGCCGCTGCCCGACTGGCCCACGAGTCCCACGGTGCGACCCGAGCTCAGCGTGAAGCTGACGTCGTCGAGCGCCTTCATCTGACCCGCGCCGCGGACGTTGTAGACCTTGGTGATGTTCTTGACCTCGAGGAGCGTCATCGCACCACCACCCCCCTCTCGCCTGTCAACCTCGGGAACGAGGACAGCAACGTCTTCGTGTAGTCGTGCTGCGGATCGGTCCAGATCTGTTCCGCCGCACCGATCTCGACGATCTCGCCCTCGCGCATGATCGCGATGCGGTCGGTGATCTCGAGCAGCAGCGGCAGGTCGTGGGTGATGAAGATGACCGAGAAGCCGAACTCGTGCCGCAGCTGCTAGATCTGACGGATGATCTCGCGCTGCACCAGCACGTCCAGCGCCGTGGTGGGCTCGTCCATCACCATGAGCTGAGGCCGCAGCGCGAGCGCCATCGCGATCATCACCCGTTGCCGCATGCCGCCCGAGAGCTCGTGCGGGAAAGACCGGGCGCGCTGGGCGCCGACCTTGACGATCTCCAGCAGATCCTTCACCTCGGCGCGCCGCTGC
>NZ_JBMDXJ010000545.1:0-10148 GCF_048594945.1 Pseudactinotalea sp.
GCCTCCACGCCGCCTCGGTGGTCGCCGCCGCCAATCGCCTCTCGGATGTGCTGAAGAAGGCCGAGGAAGCCTGACCCTCCCGTCCCCTACTCCCCGATTCGAGGTCATCCGAAACCGCCGGAGAGCCCCGGATTGCCTCGACCCGGCAGGGCTACGGGGGGGGTTGACCTTGACACCGTGTGACGGGGTGAGGTGGGTGATGCCATGTTGACCATCGGAGATGTCGCTCACCGCACCGGAACGTCCCGGCGGATGCTGCGCCACTGGGAGGCGGAGGGGCTGCTGAGCCCCGCCGCGATCGACCCCGCGTCGGGCTACCGCCGCTACACCGAGGCCCAGATCGGGCGGGTGCACGCTATCGCTGCGCTCCGCTCGCTCGGCTTCGGCCTGGAGGCGATTCGCGACCTGCTCGATCCCACCCTGACGACGCCTCGCCTGTTCGAGTCGCTGCAGGCACGGGAACGCGAGCTTGCCGACAGGATTGCCTCGGACCAGGTCGCTCTCGGTGAGGTGCAGCGACGTCTGCGATCCATCGAAGAAGGAGTCCAGATGACCGCCGAGACGTTCCAGCGCCACCCCCTGCCCGCCATCCGCCTGGCCCAGCTCGCCTCCCAGGCGAGAGACGAGACCGAGATCGGCCACGCCGTCGGCGATCTCACCGCCCGGCTGCGCAGCCACCTGGAGGAGTCCGGCCACCCGTGGACCGGCGAGCTCGTCCGGATCTACGACGCCCCGCCCGGCGGTGGGCCGATCACCGTCTCGGTCGGGATCGAGACGCCCGACGCCGTCGCACCACCTGGTCTCGATGTCGCCGACATCGCGGGCGAGTCCGAGGCCGCCTCGAGCACCTCTGACGGCGCTCTCACCGACGGGGCAGACGCCTGGCGCGCACTCGACAGCGCCCTCGAGCCCGAGGGGCTCGCCACGACCAGTCGCTACCGCGTGCTCGTCACCCCGCACAGCGTCACCCTGCAAGCCCGCGTCACGTCGGCCTGCGACTGAGCTCAGGGGGCGGACTCGCGCACTGCCAACGTGTGCGGGGCAATGATGTGCGCGGGTTCCGCCCCAGCACGGCGATGCTGGCGCTCCTCGATCAGATCGAGCGCACGGCGCGCGATGTGCGCCATGTCGGGTGCGATCGAGGTGAGGCTCGGCGTGGAGTACGCGGCGTCACGCGAGTTGTCGAATCCCACCACGGCCACCTGGGTCGGGACGGTGACGCCGTGCGTCAGCAGCGCGCGCACAGCACCGAGCGCGAGCTCGTCGTTGAAGCCCAGCACCGCGTCGAACGGCACACCTGCCTCCAGCAGCGCCACGGTGGCCCGTTCTCCGGCGTCGCGGTGCCAGGGACCGGCCGGGACCATCAGGGCCGGATCGAGATCCACGCCGAGCGCTGCCGCCGCCTCCTGCGCGCCGCGCACGCGCGCAGCAGCCACGGCGGTGCTGCCGGTGCCCAGCAGCGCCACCCGGCGACACCCCGCCGCCAGGAGGTGTGTCATCGCCGTGCGCGCCGCACCGGCGTTGCTGATCGTGATGTGGTCCACCGAGGTGCCGCTGATGTTCTCACCGAGCAGCACGAAGGGACCGCTGCCCGACAATCCACCAAGGTCGCGCTCCGTGAGCCCCTGCCCGACCATGATCACGCCATCGGCGACGCCGCGCGCGGTCGAGATGATCTCCCGCTCGCGGTCCCGGTCGCCGCGTGTGACCTGAACCTGCATGGTGACGTCGCGCTCGGCACCCGCGTCGATGAGCTGCTCGGCGAGCTCAGCGAAATAGTTGACGCGGAACTCCGGCACGGCCAGCACGACGGTGCCCCGACGGCCGGTCCTCAACTGACGTGCCGCGGTGTTCACCTGGTAACCGAGCCGCTCGATCGCCGCCTCCACCCGCGCGCGCGTCGACGGGGCCACGCGCTTGCTGCCCGTGAGCACGTTGGAGACGGTCTTCATCGACACCCTGGCGGCGGCCGCAACCTCCCGCATGGTCACCCGTAGCGCATGCTGCTGTGATTCATAATGACGTGGACGCTGCAGGCTCGGCGACGCGTCTACGACCTCGGCGCGCGGGTCGACAGCCGCACCGACGGATCGGTCGTGCAGGACCCGGAGCACGCGCACCATCTCCCGCCACCGCGCCTCGTCCGGAGCCAGGTGCGCCCCGGGCGGTGCGCCGGGCATGGGCGGTGCCACCATCACCTCCGTGTCCGCCGGGCCAGTGCGCAGGACCAGCGCGCCACCGTCGCTCGGGCGGGTCCCGAGGATCTCGACAGGGCCGACGTCCACCGGTGGCTCGGCGGCCAGCCGCACGCGACCGCCGGGCATGGGCCGAGCTCCGTGCTGCTGCCAGGCGCGCACCACCGTGGCGCCGCTGATTCCCAACGCAGACGCCAACGATCGTGACGTCCAGCAGTCGCGTCCCCGAGGCGGCGCCAACGAGCGCAGCATGATCTCCCAGCTGTCGATGCTCGTGGGGCGGCCGTGGTGAGGCCGATCCCGAAGCCCCCGGATGCCGCCGGCGGCGTACCGGCGACGCCACGTCACGACGCTCTGACGCGAGACGCCGAGGAGAGCGGCGATCTCGGTGTGCCGATGCCCCTCCGCAGCCAGCAGCAGCACCCGGGCGCGCAGCGCCGAGCGACCTCCGGCCTGCGCCATGACCCGCAGCTCTGCGATCTCGGGCGCAGCGAGTGCCGCCGTGCGCACCATGCGGTCAGCCCTCCGTTGTCCATCTACTTATGCATCATCTGGCCGCACGCTATCAAGGCATTGACGGGGCCGAGCGCGCATCCCTACGGTGACGCCGGTACAACGATGGAACGTCGAAGGAGATGCCATGAAGTCCCCCAGCCGTCGCGCGGTCCTCGGCGCCTCTGCCGCTGCCGTCGCCGCAGCCTTGGCCGCCTGCAGCCGGTCGTCGACCTCCGACGGCACCGGGACGACGCCGCCCGCCGCGAGCGGCGCGCTGCAGTGGTGGGATCACTTCGAGCCGCTCGAGCGGGCGCTGCAGGGCATCTTCGAGACCTGGGCCGACGGCGGTGGCGGCGAGGTCGAGCGCACCGTCTACAACCCGAACGACATGGGCCAGGCGTTACAGCTCGCCCTCGGCAGCGAACAGATGCCGGACGTTTTCAGCAATCTCACGGGGATCCCGACACCTGCACTCGTGGCCCGTGAGCTGATCGCACCGGTCACGCTCGACTCCGACGCCCAGGCCGCGACCTCCGGAGCACTCTTCGAGGGTGTCCACACCTTCGACGGGGCCGTGTACTCGGTGCCGCTGTTCTCCCACCAGCAGCACTCCTCGCTCGCCTGGTTCGACGCCGAAGCGCTCGAGCGTGCTGGTGGTGACCCCGAGGCGACCACCCACACCTGGGACGACTTCCGCCGTCTGCTGGCCGCCATCGGCGACGGCGGCGAGACCGCCGGGTGGGTCTGGAACATCGCGTTCGACGGCCGCCTCCAGGAGCAGCTCGTCGATCTGGCCCAGGGCGCCGGTCAGGCCCTGGCGTTCAACACGGCGAGCGTCACGCCGGCGGACATCACCGATCCTGCGACCGGCGAGTACGTCTTCCACGCCGACGGCTTCCTGCAGGCACTGGAGTTCCTGCAGTCGCTGGTCACCGATGGCGCCATGCTGCCTGCCTCCACCTCGTTGGACGCCCGTGAAGCCCGCGCGCGATGGGCGGCCGGCGAGGCGGCGGTGTTCTTCGACGGCCCGTGGAACTCGGGCGTGCTCAGTGGCCAGTTCGCCGACTTCCTCCCGCGTGTCGGGGTCACCAACATGCCGACGCCCGACGGCGCGGGCTACTCCGCCCGTGGCCCCTCGACCGGGCAGTTCTGGCAGTCGAGCACCAGCGGGCATCGCGAGGGCGTCGATGCGCTGTTCTCGCTGCTCACCACGCCGGAGTTCGCGCGGTCGCTGGCGGCGAACATGGATCAGCCACCGGCGGATCTGTCGGTGGTCGCCGACGCAGACGTGGACGCCAGCTACACCCGTGCCATCGAGATCTTCTCGGAGTGGTGCCGGCTCGCTCCGAGCCCGCTGGTTCGCAACCCGGGGGTCGGTGCCGTCATCGCCGAGATGGAGGAGATCCGGCCGACCCTCGGCGAGATCGTGCAGGGCGTGATCGGGGGTGACGTCGCCGATCCCGTGAGCGCGCTCAAGGACTACAGCGACGCGCTCGCGGCTGAACGCGACCGCGCGATCGAGACGGTCGTGGCAGCCGGCACCGAGGTCTCGCTCGAGGACTGGGTCTTCACCGACTACGAGCTCGGGACGGACTACGCGGCCGAGCAGTACTGAGAATGGCGACCACCCTGCGAAGCCCGGCGGTCTCGTCGCGGACCCGCCGCCGTGTCAGCCCGTGGGTCTACGTGTTCGTGCTCCCCACCGTGGTGCTGTTCGGCATGTACACGATCTGGCCGAGCGTCTCGAGCGTCTTCTACTCGATGCTCTCTTGGCGCGGCCTGGGCGTGGATCGCACGTTCACCGGCACGGCCAACTTCGAGCGTGCGCTGACCGACCCGCTGTTCTGGCGGTCGGTGCAGGTCACGATGCTCGTCATCGTGGTCACGGTGCCGATCCGGCTGGCGGCCTCGCTGCTGCTGGCGATCATGCTCAACAATCCCCGGCTGCCGCTCGCCCGGCTGTTGCGCACGGCGTTCTTCATCCCCGTCGTCGCGACCACTGCGATCGTCGGCATCGTCATGGGGTTCGTGCTCGACCCTTCCTCCGGTCCGGTCAACGCCGCGCTCGAGCTGGTGGGGCTACCGCCCGTCGACTTCCTTGGCAGCTCCAGCACCGCGCTGCAGTCGGTGATGGCGGTGCATGTGTGGAAGTGGCTGGGCATCACGATGATCTATTGGCTGGCCGCACTTCAGACGGTCCCGGTCGACCTGTACGAGGCCGCCGAGATCGATGGCGCCAACGCCTGGGCGCGCTTCACGCACATCACGATGCCGTTGCTGGTGCCGTTCATCGTGATCATCGGGATGCTCACCGTGGTGGAGACGATGCAGATCTTCGACCTGGTGCTCACGATGACCGGCGGCGGGCCGTTCTTCTCGACGCTGGTGACCGAGGTGTACATCTACCAACAGGCGTTCGCGGCATCGAACCCCAATCTCGGGTACGCCGCCGCTCTCGGCGTGCTCTTCGGGATCTTCACGGTCATCGTGGTCGGAGTGATGCTGCTACTGGTCCGCGTGGTGCGCGGCCGCCAGGAGGGCGCAGCATGACCGCGCGCACCCCGTCACGGCGCACCTTGCGCTGGATTCAGACCATCGTCCTCGCCGCCGTCGCGCTCGCCTGGGTGTACCCGCTGCTGTGGATCTTGTCGGCGTCGGTGAAGGACGCCATGGACATCTTCGGCTCCGGGCTCTCGCTGTGGCCGCAGGAGTGGCACTGGGAGAACTACTCGCGTGCCTGGGACGAGGCCGGGTTCGCCCGGTACATGCTGAACTCGGTCATCGTGACAGTGGCGACCGTGGTGATCGTGGTGGTCCGATGTGCCATGGCCGGGTACGTGATCGCCCGGTACCGCTTCGCGGGTCGGCGCATGCTCGTGGGCGTCCTCGCCGCCACGATGTTCATCCCGACGGGACTCTTCATCGTTCCGGTGGTCGAGCTCAGCGACCTGCTCGGGCTCCTGAACTCCCACCTTGGCCTCATCCTCGCGCTGGCCGGCGGCGGCCACGTGGCCGCCGTGCTGCTCTACGCGGGGTTCTACGCGAAGGTGCCCAAGGAGCTCGAGGAGGCCGCCGTTGTCGATGGCGCGGGCTTCCTCCGGACGTTCCTGCGGATCATGCTGCCGCTGTCCGGCCCGATCACCGCCACGGTGGTGGTGCTGACCTTCCTGGCCACGTGGAACAACTTCTTCCTGCCACTGGTGTTCACGTTCAGCACGCCGCAGAACCGCACCCTCGCGGTCGGCATGCTCGCGTTCCAGGGCACGAACTCGACCGACTGGTCGGGGCTCGCGGCCGCGGCGTCGCTGTCGCTGCTGCCGATCCTGGCGCTGTTCCTCGTGCTGCAGCGCTACTTCGTGGAAGGGATCGCCGGTGCCGTGAAGAACTGATGCCCTCGCCGCCGCCACGCCGACCACGGAGACCCATGAACCGCCCGAACATCCTGCTCATCAGCACCGACCAGCAGCGCTACGACGCCCTCGGTGCCGCGGGCAACCCGCACATCAGCACCCCGAACCTGGACCGACTCGGCGAGCAGGGCGCCCGCTTCACCCGCTGCTACACCCAGTCCTCCGTGTGCGCACCGTCGCGGGCGAGCCTGATGACGTCCCGGTACGTGCACAACCACGGCCTCTGGGCGAACGGGGTCGACATCAACCCGGACGAGCAGCTGTTCACCCGGGCACTCGCCGATGCCGGCTACGACTGCGGCCTGGTCGGAAAGTTCCACCTCGGCGCCGCCCTCGGCGGCCGCACGGAACCGCGCATCGATGATGGCTTCCGTGTCTTTCACTGGTCCCACGACCCGTACGTGCGGGGCGAGAACGCCTACCACGCCTGGCTTGAGGACCACTTCCCCGGCGTGCTGGACGAAGCGATCGAGCGGGGCGGCAACGGCGCGATCGACCGCTTGCCCACCGACCAGCACTACAGCCGATGGATCGGTGAGGAGACGATCGACTTCCTCGCCTCGGGCCGCGACCGCGACAAGCCCTTCTGCTTCATCGTCAACTTCTTCGATCCTCACCATGGATTCGGCTCGCCTGCCGAGTACCGCGATCGCTATGACGCGGACGCACTTCCGCGGCCGATCACCTCGGACCTGTCGACGAAGCCGCCCATCTACACCGAAGCCTCGCAGGCGTCCTATGCCGGAGCAGACCGCGGCTTCGTGGACTACGCGCCCGAGGAGGTCCAGGATGCGATCGCGCACTACTACGCGATGGTGACGCTGATCGACGACGAGGTCGGACGCATCCTCCACGCCCTCGAGGAGCAGGGCCTGGCCGAGGACACGATCGTCATCTTCACCAGCGATCACGGGGAGATGCTCGGCGACCACCAGATGATGCTCAAGGGTCCGATGATGTTCGACTGCTCGGTGCGCGTGCCACTGCTGATGCGGTGGCCGGCAGGCATCCCGGCCGGCACCGTGCGCGAGGAGCTCGTCGAGTGGATCGACCTCGCTCCGACGCTGCTCGCGGCGGCCGGCGTGGACCCGATGCCGCGCCAGCAGGGCCGGGACCTGAGCGCCCTGTGGTCGGGCGGGGACTTCACGGACCGGGACTGGGCCCTGTCCGAGTACCGCAACAGCTGCTGGCCGTACGACCCGCCGGTGCACACCACGATGCTGCGTCACGGCGACTGGAAGGTCGTGGTCCATCACGGCCCGCCCGCCACCGACCGCGCGCGCGACGGCGAGTTGTACGACCTCGCGAGCGATGCGCAGGAGCAGCAGAACCTGTGGGGCCGGGCCGAGGCCGCCGAGCAGCAGGTGAGGATGGAACGGATGCTGCTCGACGTGCTGGTCGCCACCGAGGACCGATCGCAGCCGCGACTCTCGGCATTCTGAGCGAGACGACGAAGGCCCCCGCTCGGTGAGCGGGGGCCTTCTTGTGTAGCCCCGACCGGATTCGAACCGGCGCTACCGCCTTGAGAGGGCGGCGTCCTAGGCCACTAGACGACGGGGCCGGGCAACGGTGGACCAGCATACCTGACGAGCAGGGATCTGCTGACCGCTGGGGTACCAGGACTCGAACCTAGACTAACTGAACCAGAATCAGTCGTGCTGCCAATTACACCATACCCCATGGGGGTATAACCTCCAGGTTGCCTGCGCGCACGCGAGCGAACCCCGTAGGTCGTACCGGCAGGCAACGATACCGGAGCATCCGCCCGGACCGAAATCCGATGGCGTGAGCATGATCACTCCGAGGCGGGTGCGCGCCCCTGCCACAGCGCCGGCAGCTCGGCGAGCGACGCGATCACCTCGACCCCATCCGCCTGCGCGGCGTCGATGTCGGCGTCGGTCACGGCGTGCGGTCCCCCGCGACGTCGGCCCGGCCGGTCGAGCCAGACGCCCTTCAGTCCGGCCCCGACGGCGCCACGTGCGTCGACCTCGAGCTCGTCCCCCACGTACAGGGTCGCCTCGGGCGACGTGCCGATGAGGCGGCATCCTTCGCGGAAGACGCGAGCGTCGGGCTTGCCCACGCCCAGCGTGTCGACCGCCACCAGCGTCGGCAACAGGTCGGCCAGGCCGACGGCGGCGATCTTGGCCCGCTGCTGCTCGCCCGGGGCGTTGGTCACCACGCCCACCGCGAGCCCGGCGTCCACGGCAGCGGCCACGCAGGCGTGGGCATCCTCGAACAGCGCCCAGGAGGCGGCGAACGCCGCCTGGTAGGCGGTCTCAAAGGTCGCAAACGCCTCGTCGTCCAGCTCGGGCAGGCGCAGGTGGGTCGTGATCTCCAGCACCCGTGCGCGGCGCTGCGTGAGCAGGTCCACCTCGCCCGCGACGTAGCGGCGGAAGTGCCCACCGGCGTCGGCGCGCCAGATCTGCACCACGTCGGCGTGCTGCTCGGGCGCCAGCTCGGTCACCGTGCCGAAAGCATCGGCGAGGCCGGCACCGAACGCCGTGGCGGTGTCCACGAGCGTGTCGTCGACGTCGAAGAGCACACCGCTCACGCCGGTCACTGCGCCCGCTCCAGCACGAACGCGATCTGGTCGCGGACCGGTCCGGACAGCCGCACCTGACCGTTCGCTTCGGCCTTCTGCAGTGCCATCATCGCCTCGGGCTGCGGGTCGAGGAACGTGGCGCCGACCGTGACGCCGTGTTCCGGCCGTTCGCGGACCTCGATCGCCATGCCGGCCTCGACCGGTCCGGGCTGCAGCACCCGCAGGTAGGCTCCCGGCGCTCCCGCCGCCGTGAACCGCTTGATCCAGCGGGGCTCGCCCATCTTGTGCGCGAACTTGTAGCAGGGCGTGCGGGGCATCGTGACCTCGAGCAGCAGCCCGCCGTCGCCGACAGCCCACCGCTCCCCCAGCACCGCGCCGGTGACGTCCACCCCAGCCGTGGTGAGGTTCTCGCCGAACATGCCGGGCCCGAGGTCGCGGCCGAGCTCGGCGCCCCAGTGAGCCAGGTCTTCCGAGGCGTAGGCGTAGACCGCCTTGTCCGGGCCGCCATGGTTGACCGTGTCCACCTGCCGGTCGCCCTCGACCCCGAGCTCACCCACGGCGAGGAGACCGGGAACCGGCCGCTTGTCGATCCCCGTGGGGTAGCCCGGCCGATCGGTCTCACGCACCTCGAAGAGGCGCGAGACCGCGACAACCCGACCTGCGCCGTCGAGCATCATCGAACGCTCACAGCGAGGCGCGCAGCGCCCGCAGCCGCACGAGCGAGGAGTCCTTGCCGAGGATCTCCATCGACTCGAACAGCGGAGGCGACACGCGGCGCCCGGTCACGGCGGTGCGCAGCGGCGCGAACGCGAACCGCGCCTTGATGCCCATGCCCTCCACGAGCGCGGCCTTCAACGCCTCCTGCTGCGACTCGGGCGAGAAGTCCGCCAGCCCGTCGAGCACCTCGATCGCGACGTCCAGCACCTGCGCGGCTTCCTCACGCAACGCCGATCGGGCCTCGTCCTCGACCACCACCGCGTCGTCGGCCACGAACAGGAAGCCCAGCATCCCCGGCGCCTCGCCCAGCAGCGTCATCCGCTCCTGCACCAACGGCGCCGCGGCGGTCAGCAGCGCCTGCTGCGCCGGTGCCAGATCGGCGAACGAGTCGGCAGCCACCACGCCCGCGGCGTGCAGGTGCGGCACCAGCCGGGCGCGGAAGTCCTCCGGCGCCAGCAGCCGCACGTGCGCGGCGTTGATCGCCTCCGCCTTCTTGAGGTCGAAGCGCGCCGGGTTCGGGTTGACGTCGGCGACGTCGAACGCTTCCACCATCTCGGACTGGCCGAAGATGTCGTTGTCCGGCGAGATCGACCAGCCGAGCAGGCCGAGATAGTTGAGGAGCCCCTCGGGGATGAAACCGCGCTCGCGATGCAGGAACAGGTTCGACTCAGGGTCGCGCTTGGAGAGCTTCTTGTTGCCCTCCCCCATCACGTACGGCAGGTGCCCGAACGCAGGGCTCACGCTCGCCACCCCGATGTCCAGCAGCGCCCGGTAGAGCACGATCTGACG
>NZ_JBMDXJ010000546.1:0-21502 GCF_048594945.1 Pseudactinotalea sp.
CCCCGGGCGGGTGCCGGGGGGGGGGGCGGGGGGCGGGGGGGCCCCCCCCCCACCGCCCCACGAAAGGGCTGTCGCGTTGAAGTACCTGCTCCGCAAGGTCGCGCTCTACCTGCTCATCGCCTGGAGCGCGATCACCCTGAACTTCCTCGTGCCCCGGTTGATGCCGGGCGACCCGGTGACGCTGCTGGTCGAGCGCATGCAGGGTCGTATCGACCCCGACGCCATGGCAGCGATCGCCGAGAGCTACGGCCTCACGGACGACCCGATCCATATCCAGTACGTCGCCTACTTGCGCGACCTCCTCCACGGTGACCTGGGGCTGTCGATCGGTTTCCACCCCACCCCGGTCGCCGATATCGTCGCGCAGTCGCTGCCCTGGACGATCGGCCTCGTCGGCATCACCACCATCATCAGCTTCATCGTGGGCACCGGGCTCGGGGTGGTGCTCGCGTGGCGCCGCGGGTCGTGGACCGACCACCTGCTGCCCACGCTCACCTTCCTCAACGCGGTCCCGTACTTCTGGATGGCACTGATCCTCGTGCTGGTGCTCGCCGTCAACCTCGACTGGTTCCCGGTGGCCGGAGCCTACGAGCTCGGTCTCGAGCGTGGCTGGAACGCCGAGTTCATCGGCTCGGTGATCTACCACGGAGCACTGCCTGCGCTCACGATCGTGCTCGCCTCGTTCGCCGGCTGGGTGCTGGCCATGCGCAACATGACCGTGACGATCCTCGGCGAGGAGTACGTGACGATGGCGGAGGCCAAGGGACTCCCCAGGCGGATGGTGATGCTCAACTACGCCGCCCGGAACGCGATCCTGCCCTCGGTAACGGGCTTCGCGCTCGCCCTCGGTGCCGTCGTCGGCGGTTCGATGCTGACCGAGGTCATCTTCAACTACCCCGGCGTGGGCTACACGCTCTTCCAGGCGGTCCAGAACCAGGACTTCCCGCTCATGCAGGGGCTGTTCCTCATCATCTCGCTGACCGTCATCGTGGCGAACCTGTGCGCCGACATCGTCTACATCTTCCTCGACCCGCGCACCCGACAGGAGGCCTGAGCAGATGAGAGCTCCGACCTGGATCCCCTCCTCCGGCAAGGTTCGCGCCGGCCTGCTGATCGTGCTCGTGTTCGTGCTGATCGCGCTCTTCGGGCCGCTGCTGACCGAGTACGGCCCGCGGGCGAGCGGCCCCGAGATCCTGGCACCGCCGTCGAGCACGCACTGGTTCGGCACCACCCAGACCGGGCAGGACGTGTTCGCGCAGTTCGTCTACGGGGCGCGGATCTCGCTGGCGGTCGGTGTCTTCGCCGGGATCGTCTCGCAGGTGGTCTCGATCATCGTCGGGGTGCTCGGCGGGTACTTCCGCGGCATCGTCGACGACGTCATGTACATCCTCACCGCGGTGTTCCTCGTGATGCCGGGCATGCCGCTGCTGATCGTGCTCACCGGCTACCTGCCCTCGCGGGGGATGGTGTCGGTGGCGATCGTCATCGCGATCACGTCCTGGGCAGGGTCGGCGCGCGTGCTGCGTGCGCAGACGATGTCGCTGCGCAACCGCGACTTCGTCGAGGCGGCGCGGGCTACCGGTGAGTCGCGCGTGCGCATCATCTTCTCCGAGATCATGCCGAACGCACTGCCGCTGATCGCCTCCGGCTTCCTGTTCTCGGTGATCGCGGGCATCCTCGCGGAGGCCGGGCTGTCGTTCCTCGGGCTCGGCTCGCTCACCAGCACGAGCTGGGGATCGATGCTGTACTTCGCGCAGAAGGCCCAGGTGTTCCTGCTGGGGGCCTGGTGGTGGTTCGTGCCGCCGGGGCTGGCGATCGCGATCATCGGCGCGGGTCTGGCGCTCATCAACTTCGGCATCGACGAGTACGCCAACCCGCGGCTGCGCACCGGCCGGGGCCGGTCGCGTGCCCAGCGCGGCGGCCGTCGCACGGCCGCGCTCTCCTCGGTCACAGCCACGGCGACGGCGTCCGCCCAGGAGGTCGGCGACGTCACCGACGCGGTGGTCACCACGTCCGATGGATCCGTCACCGAGGCCAGTGAGGATGGGGAGGTGCAGGCGGAGCCTCGGATCAGACCGGCGCCGCTCGATGCCGAGCCCGTCATCGAGGTCGAGGATCTCGTCGTCGACTACCCGACGACGGAAGGCATGGTGCACGCCGTCCGCGACGTCTCGATCACCCTGCGACGCGGCGAGCTGCTGGGGCTGGCAGGTGAGTCCGGCAGCGGGAAGTCGACGTTGACGAACGCCATCACGCGATTGTTGCGACCGCCGGCCCAGGTGGCGGCCGGATCCATCACGTACCACCGGTCCGGGCGCGGCGGCGAGGCGACGGTCGACATCCTCCACCTGCCGGCGGAGCAGCTCCGTGCCATGCGGTGGACGGAGATCGCGATCGTGTTCCAGAGCGCGATGAACGCACTCAACCCGGTGACCCGGATCTCGGAGCAGTTCGACGACGTGCTGCGGGTGCACCGGCCGTCGATGCCGAAGCGCGAGCGGGCTGCGCTGGCCCGCTCGATGCTCACCAAGGTCGGGATCGACGCCGATCGCATCTCGGCATACCCGCACGAGCTCTCGGGCGGCATGAAGCAGCGGGTCGCGATCGCGATCGCGCTCGTGCTCGACCCGGACGTCATCATCATGGACGAGCCCACCACGGCGCTTGACCTCCTGGTCCAGCGGGAGGTGCTCGAGCAGATCTTGGCGCTGCGCGAGGAGTTCGGCTTCGCGATCATCTTCACGACCCACGACCTCGCGCTGCTGCTGGAGATCTCGGACACGATCGCCGTGATGCGGGCGGGCCGGCTCGTCGAGTACGGCCCCGCGATGGAGGTCTACACCGATCCGCAGCACCCGTACACACGAACCCTGTTGGGTTCGCTGGCCGACCTGGGGGCTTCGGTATGACCACGCATCTGAACGGAATCGACACCGACCAGGTGGTGCTCGAGGCGCGCGAGGTGATCAAGGAGTTCCGCGGCCGCCGGAAAGGACTGCGGCGCACGGCGATCCGCGCCGTCGATGGCGTCAGCCTGAGCCTGCGTGCCGGGGAGGTCACGGCGCTGGTCGGGCAGAGCGGCTCCGGCAAGAGCACGATGGGGCGGATCCTCGCCCAGCTGATCCCGCCGACCTCCGGGGAGCTGTTGCTGCACGGTGAGCCGGTCGCGGCCACGCGCGGCCGCGCCTTCATCAGATACACCGGCTCGGTCCAGATGACGCTGCAGGATCCGTTCGCCTCACTCAACCCGGTGCACCGCGTCGACCACGTGCTGGCGCGTGCGCTCTCGATCCACGACCGCGCCCGCGGCCGCGACCAGGTGCAGGAGGCCAGTCTGGAGCTGTTGCGCCGGGTCGAGCTGGAGCCCGCCGAGCGGTACCTGTACCGGTTCCCGCACGAGCTCTCCGGCGGCGAGCGCCAGCGGATCTCGTTCGCACGAGCGCTCGCCGCTCAGCCTCAGGTGCTGCTTGCGGATGAGCCGGTCTCGATGCTCGACGTCACGATCCGCAAGGAGATGCTCGATCTGCTCGACCACCTGCGCCGCACCGAGAACCTCGCAGTCCTCTACATCACCCATGACCTGGGATCCGCCCGCGCCTATGCCGAGCAGACCCTGGTCATGTACGAGGGCCAGGTCGTGGAGCGGGGTCCGAGCGCCGAGGTCATCGAGAACCCCCAGCACGACTACACGCGGCGGCTGCTCGCGGCCGCGCCGCACCCGCGTCGCCGGCTCGCCGGCTGAGCGCAACTGGCCGCACGAACGAGATCGAACGAGGAGGAGCCATGCCGCAGCACGCCCAGGCGCCGGAGATCGGAGAGCTGACCACGGAGGCGGTGGACGAACGTCTCGTCGATCTCGACACCCGCCCGGTGCTGGGGGTACTGGAGGCCCTCAATGACGCCGAGGCCGAGGTCCCCGCGGCAGTGCGGCGTGTGCTGCCCGCCCTCGCCGAGCTGGTGGAGGCCGCCGCCGCGAAGGTCCGCGACGGCGGGCGCGTCATCTATGCAGGCGCCGGCACATCGGGGCGGATCGGGGTGCTGGACGCCGCCGAGATCCCGCCGACGTTCCATGAGCCCGCCACCACGTTCCAGGCTGCGATCGCCGGCGGTCGAGAGGCCGTGTTCGCGGCCGCCGAGGGTGTCGAGGACTCTGCCGAGGCGGGCGAGCAGGCCGTCTCGGACCTCGCTGTGGGGCCCGCGGACACCGTCGTGGCGGTCGCGGCGAGCGGGCGGACGCCGTTCGCGCTGGGCGCGCTGGCCGCCGCTCGCCGGGCTGGAGCGCTGACGGCGGCCGTCACCAACAACGCGTCGTCGCCGATGGGCGTTGTGGCCGATCACCCGATCGAGGCCGTGGTCGGACCGGAGGTGGTCGCCGGGTCCACGAGGCTGAAGGCGGGCTCCTCGGCGAAGCAGATCCTCAACATGCTCTCGACGGCGATCATGGTCCGTAACGGCAAGACCTACGGCAACCTCATGGTCGACCTCACGATCAGCAACGCCAAGCTCCGCGACCGCGGCGAGCGGCTGGTCATGACGATCACGGGCTGCGACCGGGACGCAGCCGCTGCCGCGCTGACCGCGGCGGCGTATGGGGTCCCGGTGGCCGCGGTGATGGTCGCCCACGGCGTTGCGGTCGAGGAGGCGCAGCGGCTGCTGGCCGGCGCCGACGGCCGGCTCGCCGCTGTTCTCCGCACCTGAGCCGTGGAACGATTCGCACGCTCGAATGCGTCGGGCGCCGCGGGAATCGATTGCCGCGTCATCGAGCGTGCGATGCGTTCCAGCCTCGCGGGGTGCGGCCTCAGCGATCGACCGCGTCGCGTGCGATCTGCGCGACCCGCATGCGGAGCGGGATGACGTCGAACAGCTCGCGGCGGGGGTGCACGCGGTTGGTGAGCAGCACGATCACCAGGTCGCGGCGGGTGTCGACCACGAGCGAGGTACCGGTGAAGCCAGTGTGGCCGATGGCCGCCGGGTCGTCGCTCCCGGTCAGCATGCGCTGCCCCACGCGCAGGCCGATCGCCTGGTCGTAGCCGAGGGCGTCGACCTGGTCGGAGGGGAGTACGCCGGTGCGCATCAGCGCTGCAGTGGTCGGCGAGAGCAACCCGGCCGATCCGGTGCGGATCTCCTCGCCGAGCCGCAGCAGGTCGTCGGCGTCCGAGAACAGCCCGGCGTTGCCGGCGCCCCCCAGGAGCCACGCGGTCTCGTCGTGGACCTCGCCGCGCACCAGACCGCGTTCGGGCGAGTGCTGCACCTCGGTGGGGACGACGGGTCGGCCGGCGGGGGGCACGTACCCGGTTGCAGCCATCCCGAGCGGTCCGGTCACGGTCTCGGCCACGAGGTCGGGCAGCGCGCTGCTGGTGACCGACTCGAGCACGAGCCCGAGCACGAGGTAGCCCACGCACGAGTACACGTGCACCTGACCCGGCGTGCCCACGACTGGGCTGGCGAGCACCCGCGCGACGTGAGCCTCGCGCGGGGCCGAGGCACCGCCGTCGAGCATGAGATCCACCACGGGTGGCAGACCCGCCGTGTGCGTGAGTAGATGTCGCACGAGCACCTGGCCGCGCACGCCCTCGTCCGCACCGAACGCAGGCAGGTAGCGAACCACCGGAGCGTCGAGATCGATCGCGCCGCGGTCGGCCTGCACGAGGGCGGCCAGGGTCGTGACCACCTTGGTGATCGAGGCGATGTCCCAGACGTGCTCCGGCGTGACCGGCTCGCGCTGCGCGAGCGGCAGCACGGCGGCGTCGGCGTCGAACGCCAGGGCTGAGCCGGTCGCTCCGCGCGCGATGACCTGCCCCTCGTGTGCGAGCAGAGCGACCGCGCCGGGGGTGGCGGAGACGGGTGAGGAGCCCGTGCCCGCGAGCGCGGCTGCTGCCGCCGACTCCAGCGCCTCGGTGAGAGCACTCTGCGTGGTCACCGGTCGCGCACCCGCTTGACGGCGTCGTAGGTGCCGCGGAGCGCGGTCACGGTCTCGTCCATCCGCCTCCCCGCGACGGCCACGAACAGGCAGTCGACGATGAGCAGCTGCGCGGTCCGCGAGGCCATCGCGCCCGAGCGGAAGCGCGCCTCTCGAACGGTGGTCCGCAGCACGAGGTCGGCTGCGTCGGCGACCGCCGAGGGCGCGACGTTGGTGATGGCCGCGGTGGTCGCCCCCATGGCCCTGGCCTGCTCGAAGAAGGCGACCACCTCGTGCGACTGACCGCGATGGGAGAAGCCGATCGCGATATCTCCTGCGCTGAGGAGGCCGCTGGCGGTGAGTGCGTCGTGGGGGTCCACGAAGGCCTGCGCCCAGCGCCCGATGCGGAAGAGTTTGCGCTGCAGGTCGTCGGCGCTGGCGCCGCTGGCGCCGACCCCGTACAGAGCGATCCTGCCGGCGCCGTCCACGGCGTCGACCACGCGCGCCAGCTCGTCGAGATCCAGGTTCTCAACGGTCTCCTCGATCCCCATACGTTCGGTGAACGCGATCCCGTGCACCAGTTCGCTGAGGGAGCCGTTCGGGACATCGGTCACCACGGGGTCGGGTGTGCGGCGGGCGCCTTCGCGACCGAGCTCCCGGGCCAGCCGTACACGGAGCTGGACGTACCCAGCGAGCCCGAGTGCACGGCAGAACCGGACCACCGTGGTCTCGGAGGTGTCGCACCGGCGCGCGAGGTCGGAGATGGTGCCTTCGATCACGAGGTCCGGGTCGTCGGTCACCGCTTCCGCCACCCGCCTGATCGACGGCGGGAACGTCTCCATGGCCGCCTGGATCTGCGACTGGAGGCTCACCTCTCCACGATACCGAGTCCGATCCGTGCGCACGCGCGCGTCAGTCGCGGAATCGTCCATGCCGCGCCGAGGATCATCCATTCCGGGCTGATGAGCCGGTCCTTAGGGTCGTGGCATGCTCACGGATGAGTCCATGTCGCCTTCGATCGAGTCGATTCCCGACGGCGGTGGTCAGGTCGATCTGTCCGGCACCTGGCGATGTCGGCTCGATCGGGAGAACCGGGGGGAAATCGAGCAGTGGTTCGCCGGCACCATCGATGCGGACACGCTCCGGCTGCAGCTGCCCGGATCGGTGCAGGAGCAGGGCGTCGGTGACCCGATCCGGCTCGACACCCCGTGGACCGGCGGCGTGGTCGACCGCTCGTACTTCGACGACGACCGGTACGCGCCGTACCGGCAGGAGGGCGATGTCGCGGTGCCGTTCTGGCTGCAGCCGCGCGTCTACTACCGCGGCGCTGCCTGGTTCCAGCGCGAGGTCGAGGTGCCCGCCGAGTGGAGTGGCCGGTCGGTGGTGCTCGAGCTGGAGCGGGTGCACTGGGAGTCGACCGTGTGGCTCGACGACCGGCGGGTGGGGGCCGAACGCAGCCTGACCACGCCGCACCGGTTCGACCTCGGTGCGCTCGAGCCCGGCACGCATCGGCTGACCCTGCGGGTCGACAACCGCACGGTGGTCGATGTCGGCCCCAACGCCCACAGCATCTCCGACCACACGCAGGGCAACTGGAACGGCGTCATCGGATCGATGACGCTCATGGCGCTGCCCGCCGTCCGCATCAGCCGGGTCCGCGTCGAGCCGCACGCGAGCACGGGCACCGCCACGGTGCGTGTGGACCTCACCTCCGGCAGCGCCGGCGCCGGCGTGGGCGAGGTACAGGTCCGCGCCCGGCTGCGCGGATCTGACGCCGATGCCGCCACCGGGACCGCCTCCTTCGACGAGGACCACGGTCGCGACCTGCGCGAGCGCGGCATGACCGCCGGGGGAGCGCACGTCGACGTCGAGCTCGATCTCGGCCCCGACGCCCACACCTGGGACGAGTTCCGCCCGGACCTGTATGACGTCACGGTCGAGCTGGCCGCCGAGGTCAACGGCCGCACGATCAGCGACAGTGCCTCCACGGTGCTCGGCCTGCGCGATGTCTCGGTCATCGGCACGCAGGTCGCCGTCAACGGTCGCCCGACCTTCATCCGCGGCACCCTGGAGTCGTGCGTGTTCCCGCTGACCGGGCACCCGCCCACCGAGGTGGATGCGTGGCGCCGCATCGTCGCGGTCAGCCAGGAGCACGGCCTCAACCTGCTGCGTTTCCACTCCTGGTGCCCGCCGGAGGCCGCCTTCGTCGCCGCCGACGAAGCAGGCCTCTACTTGCAGGTGGAGGCCCCGATCTGGGCGAACCAGGGCGCGGCGATCGGCGAGGGGCGTCCGGTCGATGCGTTCCTCTGGGAGGAGACCCGCCGCATCCTCGACACCTACGGCAACCACCCCTCGTTCCTCATGATGGCCCACGGCAACGAGCCGGGTGGCCGCGACGCCGAGTTCCTGGCCGCGTGGGTGAGCGCGTGGCGTCGCTACGACCCGCGGCGTCTCTACACCAGCGGCGCCGGCTGGCCGGCGATCGAGGAGAACGACTTCGACAACATCCCCGACCCGCGCGCGCACCGCTGGGGCGAGGGGCTGGGGTCCCGCCTCAACGCACGCGTCCCCGAGACCTGCACGGACTACCGCGACTGGGTCACCTCGCGGGACCGGCCCATCGTCAGCCACGAGATCGGCCAGTGGTGCGCCTACCCGGACCTGTCCGAGGTGGAGCGCTACACGGGCCTGATGCAGCCGGCGAACTTCGGGATCTTCGCCGACTTCCTCCGCGAGGCCCGGATGCTGGACCAGGCGGCGGACTTTCTCGACGCCTCCGGCCGGCTGCAGGCGCTCTGCTACAAGGAGGACATCGAGGCCGCGCTGCGCACCGAGGGATTCGGCGGGTTCCATCTGCTGGGCCTGACCGACTTCCCCGGCCAGGGCACCGCGCTCGTCGGCGTCCTCAATCCCTTCTGGGAGTCCAAGGGGTACATCGGTGCGGAGGAGTTCGCACGCTTCTGCGGGCCGACCGTGCCGCTCGCGCTGTTGCCGCAGCGGGTGTGGTCCGCGCAGGAGCCGATCCGGTTCGACGCCCGGATCGCCCACTTCGGCGCGCAACCGTTGTCGCCGGAGGTGCGCTGGAGCCTGCGTGGGCCGGGCGGCGAGGTCCTGCACGAGGGAAGCCTCGAGCACGACGGGCCGATCCCCGTCGGCAACGGGACCACCCTGGGACCGGTGATCATTCCTGCGGTCGAGACCGAGCGCGCCGTTCAGGTCACGTTGGCGATCGTGGTCACCGACGCTCTCGGTGCCACCCACGAGAACGACTGGGACCTCTGGGTCTTCCCGGAGCCGGCCACGACCGAGCCTGACGGTGTGAGCGTCACCTCCGACATCGAGCGGGCGATCGAGCTCGCCGAGTCGGGCGCCGTGGTCCTGCTCGAGCTCTCGGCCGACCAGATCGAGAACGAGGTCGCGCTCGGATTCACACCGGTGTTCTGGAACACCGCCTGGACCGGTGGTCAGGCGCCGCACACGCTCGGCGTGCTGCATGACGCCGGACATCCGATCTTCGACGGGTTCCCCACCGCCGGCACCACGAACTGGCAGTGGTGGGAGCCGCTCCACGGCGCCGCGGCGATGGTGCTGGACGCGCTGCCTTCCGACTTGCGGCCGCTGGCCCAACCCATCGACACATGGTTCGAGGCGCGCCGCCTCGGTGTGGTGTTCGAGGCCCGCCTCGGTCGCGGCCGGCTGCTGGTGAGTTCTCTCAACCTGGACGACGGCGGAGGTCGCCTCGCGGCTCGTGCGTTGCGTCGGTCGGTGCTCGACTACGTCGCGGGCCCGCGGTTCGCGCCCGACCACGAGATCACCCCCGACCAGCTCCGGAGCGTGCTGGGGACGCACTGAACAGCGGGTCGGCGTAGCAGAAGTGTGCATGTCGTCGGGTTCTCCACGGCTGCGGGCGGGTTGGCGTAGCAGAAGCGTCCATTCGGGCGGGTTCTGCACTCCGCGCGCCCCGAGATCCGGGCGGGTGAGAGGCTGAGCCGGTGGAGACTCGCCTCGGCCGCCGAACGAGGGTGCCCGCTGTCTCATCTGCGAGCATGCACGGCGGGGTGGTCGGGCGGATCGAGCACCTGCTGCACCGGGTGGGGGAGCGGCTGCTCTCGCAGGACCGGCTTCGGCTGCTCGTCTGGCTGCTCACGCTCGCGGCGCTCGGCGTCAACGCTGCCACGCTGCCCGCGTTGTACGGCGCGGTGCTGCCGATCGCGTTGGTCGTGTCCGTGCTGCACGCCGCCAGCCTGATCTGGGCGCTGAGTCGGCCGTGGTTCGCCGTGGGGGTGTCGACGATCGCCGTCGCGGCCACCACGCTGCTCACGGTGGCCGGCCGCGGCTCGCTGCCCTGGCCGCTCCCCGTGACCAGCTTGGTGATCACGGCCCTGCTGGCGTTCATCCTGGCGGTGCGCGCGAGCTGGCGGCGGCCGGTCGCTGCCGCGGTGCTGCCCGTGGCTGCGGCCACCCTCGCGGGGTTGCCGTGGCAGGTGGGCGACTGGGGGCCGTTCGCGACGAACGTCATCACCGCGATCTCGATTCTCGCGCTCGTGGTGACGTTCGGCATCCTCATCCACCAGTGGCTGCTCAGCCGAGCCGAGCTTCTCGAGCAGCAGGAGATCACTGCCGCGGCGGAGGAGCGGTCGCTGCTGATGGAGGAGCGCACCCGGATCGCGCGCGAGCTGCACGACGTGGTGGCCCACGGGCTGTCCGTGATCTCCATCCAGGCGTCCACGCTGCAGTACCGGATCGAGGGCGTCTCGCCCGAGGTCGTGACCGAGATGGACGACATCACCGACTCGGCCCGCCGCGCGCTCGCCGAGATGCGCGGCCTGCTCGCGGTGCTCCGGCAGGAGGACGCCGACAACGAGCTGGCGCCGCAGCCGACGCTCGCGTCGATCCCCGCGCTCGTGGAGAGCACCCGCCGCAGCGCCGAGACTGTTCGCCTGGACGTCACCGGCGACCTCGACGATCCCCGTGTCAACGAAGCCGCTTCGGTGAGTGCCTACCGCATCGTGCAGGAGGCGCTCAGCAACGCCCTCCGTCACGCACCGGGCAGCGAGATCGACGTCGCCGTCGCGGTCACCCGTGAGCACGTGCTGGTCCAGGTCGAGAACGGCCGAGCAGCGATCACTCCGCCGCCGGCACGCGAGGGCGGATTCGGGCTGCGTGGCATGCAGGAACGCGCGTCGTTCGCACACGGCGAGGTCCTGGCCCAATCGACACGAGGCGGTGGGTTTCTCGTGCGCGCGCTCCTGCCGGTTCGGCAACCCCCAGCCCTGGGTGAGAAGATCCCTCCGACGTAGCACTCCCGACCCCGAACGGACCTCACGTGGACGACGCCACCATTCGCGTCGCCATCGTCGACGACCAAGCCATGGTGCGCGCAGGGTTCGGAGCGCTGCTCAACGCCCAGGAGGGCATCACGGTGGTGGGCGATGCACCCGACGGTGCCCACGCCGTCGAGCTCGTCACCCGAACGAGACCCGACGTGGTGCTGATGGACATCCGGATGCCGGAGGTCGACGGGATTGAGGCGACGCGGCGCATCGGCGCCCTGGACGATGTCGACCCGCGGGTCATCATCCTCACCACCTTCGACCTGGACCAGTACGCGTTCGAGGCACTCCGCGCCGGGGCCAGCGGGTTCCTCCTCAAGGACGCGCCGGCGGACGACCTGATCCACGCGGTCCGCGTGGTCGCGGGCGGCGACGCCCTGCTCGCGCCCTCGATCACCCGGTCGCTGATCGCCGAGTTCGTGGCGCGGCCCGAGCGTGCGCACCCGAATCCCGCGCAGTTCGACGACCTCACTGACCGTGAGCTCGACGTCGCCCGGCTGGTGGCCCGCGGCCGCTCCAACGCCGAGATCGCTCGCGAGCTTGTCGTCGCTGAGCAGACCGTGAAGACCCACGTGAGCCGCGTGCTGACCAAGCTGGGCCTACGCGACCGGACCCAGATCGTGGTGGCTGCCTACGAGTCGGGACTCATCACCGTCGGTTCCTGACGCGACTCGATCACTCTCGAGTATCACGCGAGGTCGAACCCTGCGGGTGACGACATCGGTGGCCCCACCGCCAACGATGGAGGCATGACGCAAGCCGCTGTCCTGGACGCGCCCCCGCAGCCCACGGAGGCGCCGCCCGCACGGCGCGCACCGCGACGCACTGGCGGCAACACTCGCCACCTCAGCGACTTCACCGAGCTGACCAAGCGTGCCAAGGCCGAGGGGTTGATGGCCCGATCGCACGGCTACTACATCACCCGGATGGTGATCTACCCGCTGCTCCTCGGAGCGCTTGCATGGGGTTCGATCCTGCTCGGGGACAGCTGGTGGCAGCTGGCGCTCGCTTTCGTGGTCGCGATCGTGATGACGCAGATCGCCTTCCTGGGCCACGACGCCGCGCACCGGCAGATCTTCGCCTCGCCCAAGCTGAACGAGTGGACCTCCCTCGTGGTGATCAATCTCTTCGTCGGCATGGGCCTGGGCTGGTGGCAGATGAAGCACGGCAAGCACCACGCGGCGCCGAACCAGGCCGGCCGCGACCCCGATGTGCGCCGCGGGACCGTGGCCTACACGCCCGAGGACGTGCAGTCGCGGCCGACGGCGGTGCAGCGTTGGCTCTCGAGTCACCAGGGCGTGTGGTTCTTCCCGATCACGACGCTGGCCGGATTGCAGCTGCACGTCGCCGGTATCCAGCGGTTGCTGAGCCGCGAGAAGGTCGACCGCCGGTGGACCGAGCTCGCGTTCATCCTGATCCGGCACACCACGCTGATCGCCTTCGCATTCCTGGTGATGTCACCCGCGATCGCCGCATCGTTCCTCGCGGTCGAGGTGCTGGTGTTCGGCTTCTACCTGGGCATGTCGTTCGCGCCCAACCACATCGGCATGCCGATGGTGCCCAAGGAGGTCCGTATCGACTTCCTGCGCCGCCAGGTGCTGATGAGCCGCAACATCAGCGGTGGCCGTTTCGTCGACTGGCTGCTGGGCGGCCTGAACTATCAGATCGAGCACCACCTGTTCCCCTCGATGTCGCGCCCGAACCTGCGCAAGGTGGCGCCGATGGTCCGGGAGCACTGCGACCGCCTCGGGATCAACTACCACCAGACCTCGCTGGGCCGCTCCTACGTGGAGGTCGCGCGCTACATCAACCGTGTCGGCCGCGGCAACATCGACGTGTGGGCGTGCCCGCTGGCCAGCTCGCTGCGCAGCGGGGGAACGCTGGCCACAGCGACCGCATAGACTCTGTGCCTCCGACACCTGAGCCTGGAGGCGCAGACACTCCGATGCCCGCATCGATCGAAGGAGCTGGGTCGAACGACGACCCGCACCATAGACCCGACCCGCCCCGATTCCTCCGCACTCGAGCGGGGGTGCAGTGATGGTGTGGCTGACGCTCGCGCTCGGCGTCGTGGTGATCGCGCTCATCATCGCCGCGAACTTCTTCTTCGTGGCGCAAGAGTTCGCATACATGTCGGTCGACCGCAGTCGACTCCGCGCCGCAGCCGCTGCCGGTGACAAGGGCGCAGAACGCGCCCTGAAGATCACCCAGCGCAACTCCTTCATGCTCTCAGGAGCGCAGCTCGGCATCACGGTGACCGGGCTGCTGCTCGGCTTCGTGGCCGAGCCGCTGGTGGGTGACTCCCTCGGCGAGCTGCTCGGTGGTGTCGGCATTCCGGCCGCCGTCGGCGTATCCGTGGGCACCGTGCTCGCGCTCGGCCTCTCCACCATCGTGCAGATGGTCTTCGCCGAGCTGTACCCGAAGAACCTCGCGATCGCCATCCCGGAGAAGATGGCGCGCTGGCTGGCCCGCCCGACCCGCGTCTACCTGATCCTGTTCGGGTGGCTGATTACGGTCTTCGACCACTCGGCCAACCTCGTACTGCGGCTGGTACGGGTCGAGCCGGTCCACGACCTCGACTCCAGCGCGACAGCGAGGGACCTCGAACGCATCGTCGCGGACTCCCGCGACGCCGGAAACCTGCCGTCCGAGTTGTCGGTGGTACTCGATCGCATCCTCGACTTCCCGCAACAGGACGTCGAGCACGCGATGATCCCGCGTTCACGCGTGGACGTGGTCTCGCCTGACACCACGGTGGCGCAGGTGCGTGAGCTGATGGCACGCGCCCACACCCGGTATCCGGTCGTGGACGAGCACGAGGAGGCGCTGGGCGTCGTCCAGCTCGCCGATGTCCTCGGCACCGACCTGCCCGACGACGCACCCGTGACCCAGCTGATGCGTGAGCCGTTGGTGCTGCCCACCTTGATGTCGCTGCCGGATGCGCTGGCGCAGCTCACCCAGACCAAGAACGAGCTCGCCTGCGTCATCGACGAGTACGGCGGCTTCACTGGTGTGCTCACCGTCGAGGACCTCGCCGAGGAGATCATCGGCCAGATCAACGACGAGCACGACGGTGCCGAGGGTGGTGAGGCCCTCGACCAGGGTGCCGATGGCAGCTGGACCATGGATGGCGATGTGCACGTGGACGAGGCGCAGCGTGCTATCGGTCACGAGCTGCCTCGCGGCGACTACGAGACCGTGGCCGGCCTGGTCATCGCGCACCGCGGTGAGCTGCCAGAAGAGGGTGAGAAGGTCACCGTGACGTTGCCGCTGGAGGCTGCGGACCTCGTCAGCGACGAGGAGATCGCCCGATTCGCCGACCTGGAGATTCTCGCCGTCGAGCGCCATGTCCCGGCCAAGGTGAGGGTGACGTTGCGCGACGAGGTGGGACATCCGGTGCCCGCCGACGGCGATGAGAGCGTCTCAGACGACCAGCCCGCCCCTGTGGTCGGCAGCCCGGAGGACGACCGATGAGCCCGATCCTCGTCACCGTGATCACGGTGGCCCTGATCATCCTGAGTGCGTTCTTCGTCATCATCGAGTTCGCGCTCCTCGGCGCGCGGCCCCACCGGCTTGAGGAGAAGGCACAGACCAGCAGGTCCGCTCGTGCCGCGTTGCGTGGTGTCAACGAGCTGACGATCATGCTGGCCGGTGCCCAGCTGGGCATCACCGTCTGCACGTTCGCGCTCGGTGCCGTCACCAAGCCGGCGGTCGACTACGCCCTCTCCGACCTCTTCGGGGGCTGGGGGATGCCCGCCTGGACCGCCGACGTGCTGGCGTTCGGGATCGCGCTGCTGTTCGTCACGTTCCTGCACCTGGTCATCGGTGAGATGGCGCCGAAGTCCTGGGCGATCGCGCACCCGGAGCTGGCTGCCACCACGATCGGACTGCCCGCGCGGGCCTTCATCGCGGCGTTCCGGCCGCTGCTGGTGTGGATGAACGATCTCGCCAGCCTGCTGGTCAAGCGCAGCGGGTTCGAACCGGTCGATCGTGCCGCCGTCGGGGGGCACGACGCGACCTCGATCCGGCAGCTCGTGGAGCACTCAGCGCAACTGGGGGTGTTGGAGACGAGTTTCCACTCGCAGATCGAGGCGGCCCTGGAGCTGCAGACGATGCAGGTGGGCGAACTGGTGCGTCCGGACAAGCCGATCACCTGTGTCGCGGCCGGAGCTACCGTGCGCGACGTTCAGCAGATCGCCGGGCAGACCGGACATCTGCGCATCTTCGTGGGTGACGACAGCGAGGCGCTCAGCCTCGTGCACGTGCGCGACACGATGGTGCTCGAGCAGGCCGCCGCCATCGCTCCGCTCGCCCGCGCGGCGTTCATGATCGACGCCCACCTTCCCGTGCACGAGGCGCTCACGACGATGCGAGCTCACCGCGAGCAGCTCGCCGTGGTCACCAGCGGCGACCGCCGGCTGGGCGTCATCTCGATCAGCGACATCCTGCGCCGGATCCTGCCGGAGGAGTCTGCTGCCGTGTGATCCCGGGCCGCAGCGTCAGCGGACCACGGCCAATGCGCCGTCGCGGTACTGCTTCGGTGAGTGGCCACGCACGCGCTTGAAGGCCACGCTGAGGGCGAAGGCGTTGGAGTAGCCGACGTCGTGGGCGATCGAGGAGATCGTGCGGTCCGACGATCGCAGCATGTCCGCCGCCAGCGAGATCCGCCAGCCGGCCAGGTACGCCATCGGCGGCTCGCCCACCGAGGCGGTGAAGCGGCGGGCCAGCGCGGCGCGCGAGCATCCCACGTGGGCGGCGAGGTCCTCGACGGTCCAGCCGCGCGCCGGGTCCTCGTGCAGGGCACGCAGCGCCGGCCCGGCGACCGGGTCGGTGTGGGCGTCGTACCACCCGGGTGCGGCTGCCTCGGCGCGGGCGAACCACGCGCGCAGGGTCGCGACCAGCGCGATGTCGAGCATCCGGTCGAGCACCACCTGCTGACCCGGGCCGTCGCGCCCGACCTCCTCGGCCAGCATCCGCATCACCGGGTCCTGCACGTCGGCGGCCGGTACCACCACGATGTCGGGGAGCGCCTCCAGCAGCTTGCCGGTCACGTCGCTGCTGACCTGGTATGTCCCACTCGCCACGACCGCCGTGCCGTGCTCGCTGCGCCCGCTCAGCCGCGGTCCCAGCCGCATCTGCTCGGTCACGTCGGTGCCGTCGGGTGTGGTCAGTCGGTTGCCGGGATTGACCACGATGTCCGGGGTCGTGTCGGGATGGTCGGCCACCGTGTAGGGGCCAGGACCTTTGACGACGGCGACATCACCCAACTGCATCGGTACCGGTTCGCCGTGGTCGGGCACGATCCACGCGTGCCCGCGCATCACGGTGGCGAAGGCGAGCGCGGCGCCATCCTCGATCCGCAGACCCCACGGGGGTTCCAGGATCGTCTGACAGAAGGCTGCCGTGCGCGCCCGGACGCCGTCGAGGAGGTCGGTGAGCGGGTCCATGGACCAACTGTAGACGTGTGGACATGAAAGAGGGAGATTCAGATATGGAGCCGCTCGGCACAGGCGGCTTCACTAGTGGTTCAACCCACCAGCAGAAGGAGCGAACCTTGTACGCGATCACAGGAGTGACCGGCCACGTCGGCGGAGCGACCGCGCGCACACTGCTCGAGCAGGGCGTGCCCGTGCGGGCGGTCGTGCGTGAGGAGGCGAAGGCGGCACGATGGAGCCACCTCGGCGCCGAGACCGCCGTCGCCGACCTCGGCGACGTCGACGCACTCGGTGCGGCGCTGAGCGGTTGCGCAGGCGCCTTCCTGCTGCTGCCCACCCTCCCCTCCGGGTCGGACAGCGAGCACCGGAGGTTGGTCGAGTCGATCGCCGGCGCGGTCGAGGCGAGCGGCGTCCCACAGGTGGTGGTGCTCTCCTCGTGGGGCGCCGAGCTGCCCGAGGGCACCGGACCGATCCGGTGGCTGCACGACCTCGAGAACCGACTCCGCCGGACCGGAGCCACCGTCACCGCCGTGCGCGCCTGCCACTTCCAGGAGAAGGTGGAGTCGGTGCTCGGAGCGGTCCTCGGCGAGGGGATCTTCCCGGTGTTCGGCGAGACTGCCGACCGCCCCATCCCGATGGTGGCGACCCGAGACATCGGCGAGGTCGCCGCACAGAGCCTGCTCGCTCCGCCGTCGGGCCATCAGATCATCGATCTGGATGGAGCCGCGGTGACCGACCGCGAGGTCGCCGACGCCGTGGCGGAGGTGCTCGGGCGACCGTTGCAGGTGGTGACGATCCCGCGCGAGGCGTGGGATCCCACCCTGATTGACGCCGGGCTGAGCCCGGCGCTCGCCGGTGAGATCGCGGCGCTGACCGAGGCCGATGAGCGCGGCCTGCTCCGGCCGACCAGCGAGCACCGCCGCACCGGCACGACCCCGATCGCCGACACGATCTCGCGGGTGCTCGAGGCCGCGCGCGTGGCATGACCAGGCAGCCGGTCGTGCTGGTGACCAGCGGGTTCGGCGCGGTCGCGGCGACGCGGCTGCGCCGGGCCGGTGCCCACATGGTGCTCGGCGGCCGCACCTCAGGCGGCGACACCCTGCCGCTCGACGGGCGTGAGCCGCCGCGATGCCGCCTCGCGCACGGTCGACGGCCTGGAGACCAGCTTCGCCGTCAACCACCTCGCGCACTACCTGCTGCTCCGGCTCCTGCTGCCCACGCTCGCCCATCGCGCGCGCGTTGTGCTGACCACGAGCGGACCGCATGACCCGGCGAGCCGCGCCGATCTCACGCCGGCGGCCGGGACCATCCTCGCCGATCTCGCAGCAACCGCCTAGGTGGTCGCACGCTCCCGGAAGGTGGTCGGGCTGCAGTCGTGGACGCCGCGGAACTGTCGGGAGAAGTAGAAGGGGTCGTCGTACCCCACGGCGCGGGCGACCTCGGCCACCGGCATCGCGGTGGTGACCAGCAGCTCAGACGCTCGCGCGATCCGTAGCCGCTTGACGTACTCGATCACGCCGCCGCCGGTGGCCTTCCGGAACAGTGCGGCGAAGTGCGAGGTGCTCAGCCCCACCTGGGCGGCCAGTTCGCCCACCCGCACCGGGGCGTCCAGGTGCTCCCGCAGATAACTCTGGGCCGCACGCACCGGTTCGGTGCGGTCCTGACTGCCGGCCGCCGCATCGGCCACCAGTTGCGCCAGCACCGACCACGCGGCGCCCGCAGCGCGCAGCAGGTTGGGTGATGTCTCGTCGGACTCGAGCGCAGCAAGCGCGCGCTCGAGCTCGCCGACCACGTGCAGCGGCTCGTGCAGGTCCACCGCGGCAGCCAGGCCATCGGGAACGATCGCGCGCTCGAGCTCCGCCACATCGTCGCCACGCAGGTGCATCCATGAGATCGTCCATGGGTCGTGATCGTCGCTCCAGTAGCGATGCGGTGCGCGAGCAGGGATCACCAGCGCCTGACCAGGACCGACCGGCACCACCTTCTCCCCAGTGCGGCACGCGCCACGCCCCGAGGACACGGCGATGACGATCGTCCCGTGCGCGCCTCGCTGCCGTGTGGCCCCGTGATGCAGGGCCTGCGGGTAGTACCCGGCGTCCGTGACCAGCAGCCGCTGGGTCAGGCTGGTGGCCAGGGCGGAGCGCACCACGTCCGGAGGAAGCACCCGCAACCGCTGCCCAGGAAACCCCTCACGGATCCGCATGGTCGCGAGCCTATCGAGCCGAAGCTGCCCCACGTATGAGGCGAGAATCATGGGATCATCCAGGCATCGCCGTCGTTCTCTGCATTCTCGGCCCGCACGGCCGAACCTACGGTGGGTCGCATGCTCGATGTGGAGACCATGCAGGAGCCGGTGGAGCAGCTGCCGCTCCCGCCCAGGCCCGCCCACCTGGCCAACCTCCCGGTCGCCATCTGGGAAGAGCCGCTCACGCTGCCCACCTACGAACCGCTGCCGCCCGAGCAGTACCCCTCATACCTCGACCGACGCGTGTACCAGGGCTCGTCCGGGCGTATCTACCCGCTCCCGTTCCACCATCAGATCGCCACCGAGCCCACACCGCACACCTGGCGTGCGATCCACCTCGAGAACGCCTGGCTCCGCCTCGTGGTGCTCCCCGAGCTGGGCGGTCGCCTGCACATCGCGCGGGACCTGACCTCCGGCGTGGACCTCTTCTACAACAACCCGGTGATCAAGCCTGCGCTCGTGGGCCTGGGCGGGCCCTGGGTCGCCGGCGGCATCGAGCTCAACTGGCCGCAGCACCACCGCCCGGCCACCTATCTGCCCACCGACCACAGCATCGAGACCGAGCCCGACGGCTCCGTGATCGTCTGGTGCTCCGACCACGACCCGTTCGCCCGCATGAAGGGCATGCACGGGTTCCGGCTCCGCCCGGACTCGAGCGCGATCGAGCTCGCGGTGCGGCTCTACAACCGGACCGAGATCACGCAGAGCTTCCTGTGGTGGGCGAACGTGGCAGCCCGGGTTGACGAGGACTACCAGTCGTTCTTCCCGCACGACGTCACGCACGTGGCCGACCACGCGCGCCGCGCCATCACCGCGTTCCCGGCCGCCGACCGGCCGTACTCCGGCATCGACTACCCGGCGCGCGCCGACCGGGTCCGCCACGCCTCCGACGGCACCGAGGTGACCGGCGATCGGCTCGACTGGTACTCGAACATCCCGGTCCCCACCTCATACATGGCGCTCGGTAGCCGCGAGGACTTCTTCGGCGGCTACGACCACGGCACCGGTGTGGGGTTCGTGCACGTGGCCGACCACCAGATCGCGGTCGGCAAGAAGCAGTGGACCTGGGGCAACTCGCCGTTCGGGCACGCCTGGGACGCCAACCTCTCCGACGACGGCGCCCACTACATCGAGCTCATGGCCGGCGTCTTCACCGACAACCAGCCGGACTTCGCCTACCTCGCGCCGGGCGAGACCAAAGTCTTCACGCAGCGGTGGTACCCGATCCGCGACATCGGGCCGGTCGATCGCGCCACTGAGCACGCGGCGCTCTCGCTCCGCCGGTCCGACGGCGTGGCTCATCTGGGCATCGTCGTCACCCGGCCGCTCGAGGTGCGCATCGAGGTGAGGGCCGACGGCGCCGCGATCGTTTCCGAGGTGGCTCACCTCGATCCTGCCTCTCCCTACCGGGCGAGCCACCGGCTCACGGAGGGCGCGGGTCCGCTGACCGTGACGGTGCGCCCTGCGGGCACCGGTGGTCGCACGCTGGTGAGCTGGTCCGAGCCAGGCCACGTCGACGCCGGCCCGGAGCCCGAGCCGGCCACCGAGCCGCCGCTGCCGCACGAGATCGACGCGGTCGAGGAGCTGGCGATGGTCGGCACCCACCTGGAGCTGTATCGGCACGCGACCCGGTCGCCCGAGCCGTACTGGCGCGAGGCGCTGCGACGCGATCCGGAGCACGTGGACAGCCTGCTGGGGTTGGCGCGTCGCGCGTACGGCGCCGGCGACCCCCAACGGGCCGACGAGCTGCTCGCGCGCGCCACCGCTCGGCTGACCCGCCGCCACGCCAACCCCCGCGACACCGCGGTGCTGTACCTGCACGGGCTGGTCCGCGAGGCCCTCGATGACGACGACGGCGCGTACGAGACCTTCGGCCGCGCTTCCTGGATGCGACTGTGGCGGGCGCCGTCGGGCTACCGGATGGCTCGCATCGATGCCCGCCACGGCCGGTACGACGAGGCGTTGCACCGCCTCGACGACGTGCTCCGCACCGAGCCCGAGCACTTGCAGGCGCTCGCCCTGAGCGTGATCTGCCACCGTGCGCTCGCCGAGCAGCGTGTCTCCGGGCATGCGGAGGCGGCTACGGAGGTGCTCGCCACTGCTCGGGCGCTCGACCCGCTCGACGGCGCGCTGGCCGTGCTCGCGGGAGAGGTGCCGAGCGGCGACGCGCAGATCTGCCTGGACGTCGCGATCGAGTTCGCGCAGGTCGGTGAGACCGCAGCGGCACTGCATTGCCTCGACCTTGCCGACGAGCGTGCGCAGGCCCGTCCGCTCGGACAGACCGCTGCTGCGCCGCTGATCGGCTACCACCGCGCCGACGTGCTCGCCTGTGCGGGCCGCTCCGCGGAGGCCGTCGAGGAGCGCGGCCGTGCCGCCAGGCTCGACGCGACCGACTGCTACCCGTCCCGGCTCGCCGACGCCGCGGTGCTCGCCCGCGCCGCCGATGCCGACCCGACCGACCCCCGGGCCCGCGCGCTGCTCGGGCACTGGTGCTACGCCGTCGGGCGCCATGACGAGGCGGCCCAGCTGTGGGAGGCGAGTGTCGAGCTCGAGGCGAGCGACGCCGTCGTGCATCGCAATCTCGGGTTGT
>NZ_JBMDXJ010000547.1:0-1869 GCF_048594945.1 Pseudactinotalea sp.
TCCATCCGGCCCGCGCTGCTGACGAAGATCGTCCAGAGCGCGGAGCAGGTCGGGGTCGGCGAGCAGTCCGAGGGCGACGGCGCGCAGGATCGGCTTGGGGCGGTCATCACCGACCTGCTGCAACCAGCCCGCGATCTGATCCAGACGCCGGTCCAACCGCACCGCATCCGCAGCGGCGAGACGACCGGTGACATCCGCGGCACCGGGCTCGGCCGGGGACATCCGCACCCACAGCGAGGCGGCGACCCGCTGCTCGGCCTCGGCCGCACTCTGAGGCCCCCGCACCGTGAGCACGGCCTGATCGGTCACGCTCGTCAGCCTCGACATCGGCACCTGCGCCGCCATCGGCACCGGACCGGCACCGGTGTTCCGGGGCGTGCACAGGCGTTCCTCGACCAGTCTGGCTTGCTCGAGCGGCAGGTCCCGGGTGCGGTGGGCGATCACCTGCGCCCGCGCGAACGACAGCTGCCCGCACCGCACCGCCCCCGCGACCTGCCGCAACCGGTACGCCAGGTCCAACACCTCCGCACACAACCGCGTCGCCGCAGGCTGCGTCAGCCCCAGCGCGGTCGCGACCTCACACACCGCGAACTCCGGCACCACCGGAGTCCCCCGACCACCCAACCGGACCGCCTGCTCCACCCCCGGACCCGGTACCGGCGCCTGCCATTCCTCGGAAACCTCACCCAGGTACTGCGCCAGATGATCCAGCCGCACCCCCTCCATCCGCGTCACCTCACGATCAGCCGCAACAGCAGCACGCAACGCGCCGTCACCAACCAATCCCAGAGGGAGAGCATCCATGAGAACCACTACACCACCGACCACCGACATTCCCCCGAAGCGGGGGAAAATCAACGAAGCAGGGACGGGCCCACCTCACCCGAGCACCGCCGTCGAGCATCACCCGACGACCGCGAGTCAGTCGCGGGGGCGAGGACGACGCGAGGGCGGCGTCGACGACGAGCGGCGCTGCGGGCGGCCGGGCCGACCGCCGTCGGGCCGGATCTTGAGTGCCTGACCCGCCACGCGAGCCGTGCCGATGCGACGGCTGCTCTCGGGCGAGAGCGGTGCGGAGATCTCCACCAGCGAGAACGAAGAGAAGATCTCGATCTTGCCCACGTCGGAACCACGGAGCCCGCCCTCGCCGGTGAGCGCGCCCACGATGGCGTTGGGGCGCACGCCATGGTGGCGCCCGACGTCCACGCGATACACCGTGCCGGATCCGCCACCGCGGCCGTGCTCACCACGGCTGGGGGAGTGCTTGTGATGCTTGGAGGAACCACGCTCCTCGTTGCGCTCCTTGGCCCGGCGAGCGGCCCGGCTAGGCGGCGCGTCGTCGAACGACGTCTCGTGTGGACGCAACTCGTCGCCGTCGCGGTCGCGAGGCTGCGGGCCGGCGTCACCGACACCGAGGGCGAGGAGCGCGGACGCCACCTCGAGCACGTCGCCGCCGTTCTGGGCCAGCATCACCGCGAGCCGCTCCCGGTACAGCTCGAGCCGCCCACGGCCGAGCCGCTCGGGCAGCTGGGCGAGGAGGGAGTCGGCACGGTGCGCGCTGACATCGGCGGGCGTGGGGATCGGCACCTCGGTCACCTTCGCGCGGGTGGCCCGCTCGATGGCGTTGAGACGGTGTCGCTCCTTGGGCGTGAGGAACATCAGTGCGGTGCCGGTGCGCCCGGCACGACCGGTCCGCCCGATGCGATGCACGTAGGCCTCGGTCTCTCTCGGCACGTCGTAGTTGACCACGAGCCCGATGCGGTCCACGTCGAGGCCACGCGCGGCCACATCGGTGGCGACCAGGACCGCGAGGTTGCCGGTGCGGAGCCGGTCGACGATGCGCTCACGCTCGGCCTGTGGCACGTCGCC
>NZ_JBMDXJ010000548.1:0-3599 GCF_048594945.1 Pseudactinotalea sp.
TCCCAGGCGTCGCGGCGTCGTTCGCTGTTCACCCGGGCCCTCAGGCCGGTGACGATGGCGATCCGCTCGTGACGGTGCTCGATCATGTGCTGAGTGGCCGCGACCGTGCGGCGACTGGCGATCGCTGGCCGATCGATCACCAGGACCGGCAAGTCGAGCGACTGCGCGAATGACAAGTGCTCAGCTGAAGGATCGACCGGCATCAGGATGACCCCATCGACCCGTCGCTCGGCCATGTCGATGAGTTGGGCTCGTTCACGCTCGAGGTCGTTGTCACTGGATGTCACGAACAGGTGGTAGCCGCGGCGCTCGGCCGCTGCCGAGAGCAGCTCCGTGACCTCGTTCATGTACCAGCTCTCGAAGTTGGCGCGGATGAAGCCGAGCGTGTGCGACCTACCGCCGCGCGCGAGCTGACGCGCAGCGCGGTCGGGCCGGTAGCCGAGCTCTTCGATCGCGGCGAGCACGCGTTCACGTGTCTTGGCAGCGACCGGCTTTGGGCCGTCGTTGATGACGTAAGACACGACGGCGGTCGACACCTTCGCCCGACGCGCCACAGCATCACGGTTCACCGCCACTCACGGAGCATAGTCACCGCCTGCCGCCCACACTTCGTCGTCTTCGGCGTGAACGCGGAGTGAGCTCTAGCAACGCCGAAAGCCCGGCCCCGCACAGCGGGACCGGGCCTTCTGAGACGAGGTTCAGACCTCGAGGTTCTGCGAGTTGAAGAACCAGGCCTGCTGCTCGAGCTCGGTGACGATGTTGTTGAGGAGGTCGGCGGTGGCCGGGTCCTCGGCGTCGACGTCGGAGTGGACCTCGCGGACCACGGCGACGGTCTGGGTGATGCGGGCGACGATGGCGTCGACCGTGTCGGTCACCGAGACCAGGTCGGCCGGGTAGGCGGTGAGGTCGGTGGTGGCGGCGACGGTCTCGGTGCGGCCGTCGGGCACGACCTGGAGGGCGCGCATGCGCTCGGCGATCACGTCGCTCTCGGCACGCGCGATGTCGACGAGCTCATCGAGCTGGAGGTGGAGGCTGCGGAAGCCGCGACCGGTCACGTTCCAGTGCGCCTGCTTGCCCTGCACGTGGAGGTCGATCAGGTCGACGAGCACACGCTGCAGGTTCGCGCGGAGCTTCTCGGAAGCAGTGGTGCGAGTGGACATCAGATCCTGCCTTTCCGGTCGCCTATCGGGCGACCCAATGCGGTCTTTTCGTGAACGACTCAAGACTAGGACGGTCTGCTCGATCACGCTAGCAAGGCAAGGCGAACCTTGGTGGGCGCTCGGGAGAACGCTCAGGCGCAGTCGTCGCAGACGCCCCAGAAGATGACCTCGGCCTCCGCCACCGCGAACCCGGGTGGGGTCGGACCGTGCAGGCATGGCGCCTCGCCGATCGAGCAGTCCACGTCCACGACCTTGCCGCACGAGGAGCACACCGCATGGTGGTGGTTGTCGTCCACGCGGCGCTCGTACCGGGCCGCCGATCGTGCAGGCTCGAACCGCCGCACGATTCCGGCGCTGTGCAGATCGGCCAGGATGTTGTGCACCGCCTGCAGGCTCGGGGCCTCGGCGCCGAGGCCGCGCCGCAGCGTCTCGGCGTCGGCATGCGGAGCCGCGTCGAGCGCGACCAGGATCGCGAGCCGGCCCGAGGTCGCGCGCAACCCGCTGCTGCGCAGCAGGTCGACGTCGGAGGGCAGGGTCGCGGTCACCCCACCACGGTAGGTCGGAAAGGTGAACGGCTCAAGTCTGTCCTCTTCTCGCGCCCCCTCGCGAGTCCTGAGTCGATCCTGAGGTTGGCGCGCAGCGACACTGAGCCGCCGCTGAGGCCGCGCTCCTAACTTTCCCCTCATACCGCACACGACCTCGTGACTTGCGGGGGACATCACACAGCGCGGCCGGATCTGGCCGCCCTCGAGGAAGCAGAACCATGAAGAAGCCCAGCAAGAAGAATGTCGTCGCGGTCCTGGCCGGCGTGACCGTCGCGACCGCAGTCGCCGCCTCCGCCGCCTCGCTCGGCGGCCTGACCACCCAGTGGCTCGGCGCCAACAGCAACGTGGTGAGCTCGCCGGTCACCGGTGGCGTCAACGTCACGTGGGACACCGCCTACGACGCGAGCCTCGGCTACTACGTCGTCACCGACTTCACGCTCGACACGATCGACGACGCCGAGACCCTCCCCACCGGCGCCGACGTCCAGCTCACCCTGCAGCTCGCCGACAGCGACACCGAGGAGTTCGAGGGCACGGTCACTTCCGACGGCACCGTCGACCTCGGCACCGTCCCCGCGATCGCCGCGCACGACGTCGAGGGCGTCTCCGTCGTCATCGCCGGCGGCGGCGCCGACTCGGCCGACCGCCCCTGATCCCCACCACTCCGAGAGATCATCATGAGCACGCAGGCACCGGACCGGGCAGGGCTCGGTGCCTGCGTCACGCCCGCCGATGCACCTGAGCGCCCGACGGCGGAGCGCACCACCGCGCGTCGTGTGCGCTCGGTGCTCGGCTGGGTTCTCGTGGCAGCCGCGGCGATCCTGCTCTGGCCCGCGCAGTGGGGCGGCCTCACCGGACTGACGATCGTGAGTGGTCACTCCATGGAGCCGACCTACGTCACGGGCGACCTCGTGGTCACCTGGCGTCAGTCCGACTACGCGCCCGGCGACGTGGTCTCCTCCACCGTGCCGGAAGGCCAGCCCGGCGCGGGTGGCCACGTCATCCACCGCATCATCACCGCTGAGCCCACCTCCGCCGGCACCATCTACACCACGCTCGGCGACAACAACCCCGCCGCCGACCAGTGGGCCATCGCCGCCGACGACATCACCGGCGCCGCCATCCTTCACGTGCCCGGCCTCGGCCGATTTCTCGGCCCCGCCGTGCTCCCCATCATTCTCGCCGCCGCCCTCGGCGGCATCGTCACCGTGCTGCTGTGGTCGCGTCCCTCGGAGGACGACGACGGCGAACCAACCGAGGAGGTCCCCGCACCATGAGCGCAACTCGCCAGCTGGTCGCCACTGCGGGCGCGGCCCTCCTTGCGGTGCTCGCCCTCGCGCCGACCGCGCAGGCGGCCCCGGTCTCGGCACCTGCGTGCGCCACCACCTCGACCGCCGCCACCTGGACCACCCACTACGAGGGCGGCCGCTACGAGCTCGCCACGGTTGCTCTCACGGGACTGGAGGGCTGCACCGGCGCTGACCTGATCGTGGGCATCGGTTCCGGGCAGCAGCTCCTCGCCGAGATCCCGGCCACCGTGCGGGCCGGTGCGCTCACCGTGGACGTCAGCGACCACCGCATCCCCGCACAGGAGGTCGAGCGCATCGCGCTCACCCTCCGCACCAACGTCCCGGTTGCGCCCACCACTGAGCCGACCACTGAACGCGGCACCGAAGGCACCGACTCGGACGCCGCATCCACCGACCCGCTGCCGAGTACCGGGGTGACCATTGCGTGGTCGGCAGCGATCGCCGCCATCCTCGTTCTCATCGGCGCCGCGCTGCGCCGCCGCACCCAGGAGGCTAGCCGTGGCTGACCACCGCTCGCCGCTCTCTCCCGCAGAGTCGCGTGCGATTCGCAGTCGTTTTGCGACTGTCAATCGCACGGACACGCT
>NZ_JBMDXJ010000549.1:0-10486 GCF_048594945.1 Pseudactinotalea sp.
CAGGCGCACCGAGGCCGGCCGCCGACGTGCGTCGGCGGCCGGCCTGACCACAGCGACAGCGGTCACTGGGTGGTCTGCGGTGGTCTGCGTGGCGACTCCGATCTCAGGCTGCCTTGCCGGCGGCTTCGTTCAGCAGCGGCAGGTAGTTCTCGATCAGGTGCGAGATGCCGAGCGGGCTCGGGTTCGCCGAGGAGGCCGTCACCGGGTCCACCGCCTCGTCGAGGAACACGATCGCGCCGTTGGCCACGGCCGGGATCCGCGAGAGCAGCGGGTCGGCCTGCAGGGCCTCGAGCTCCTCGCCGGTGCCGTAGGTGACGATGACGTCCACGTCGGCCATCTCGTCGACCGCCTCGGCGCTGATCGAGGAGTAGAACTCCTCGGTGCCGGCGTCGGTGATGACCTGCGGGGCGCTGAAGCCGGCCTGCTCCACCAGGAACAGCGAGCGCGGGTCGACCAGCGCGTAGAAGCCGATGCTCGAGAGGTCGTTGACGTCGAAGAAGAAGAAGCTCGCGCCCTCGCCGCCACCGAGGTTCGGGTAATCGGCGACGGCGTCGCTGACCTGGCCCTCGAGCTCACTCACGAGTGCCTCGGCCGCGGCCTGCAGGCCGAGCGCCGTGCCGTTCATCGTGATCGTCTGCTGCCAGGTGGTGCCCCAGGCGACCTCCGGGAAGGCCACCACCGGTGCGATCTGGCTCAGGGTGTCGTAGTCGTCCTGGGACAGGCCCGAGTAGGCGGAGAGAATGACGTCGGGCGCCGCGTCGGCGATCGCCTCGAAGTCCACGCCGTCGGTGCCGTCGTACAGCTCCGGCGTCTCGGCGCCGAGCTCGGTGAGCTTGTCCTCGACCCACGGCAGCACGCCGTTGCCGTCGTCGTCGCCCCAGGTGGCGGCCTCCATGATGACCGGCACCACGCCGAGCGCGAGCGCGGCCTCCTGGTTGCTCCACCCGACCGTTGCCACCCGCTCCGGCTGCGACTCGATCACGGTCTCGCCGAACGCGTGCGTGATGGTGATCGGGAACTCGGCCGACGGCGCGGTGTCACCGCCACCCTCCTCCTCGGACTGCGTGGTGGGATCGTCAGCGCCACCCTCGCCGGCGGGGCTGCCCGCGCACGCGGCCAGGGCGAGTGATGCTGCTGCCGCAGCGACGAGCGCGGCGATCGGGCGCGAGACGCGCATGGAGTGCTCCGTTCAAACGGGGGGGGAAGAACTAGGCAAGGGTAGCCTTGCCTAAATATCCACCGATACCCGCGAGAGTGTGATGTGTCTCGCTGTCTGGGCGCCGGTCACCGATACGGGATACGCACCTCGACCGTGGTGCCGGCCGACCCGCTGCGCACCTCGTACTCGCCGCCGGCCTCGGTCACGGCGGCGCGGATGAGGCGCAGTCCGTGGTGGCCCGACGGCACGACGGCTGGGTCGAAACCGACGCCGTCGTCGCGCACACGCACCCCGACGCACCCGGCGCGATCGACCAGCTCGACCACGATCTCGCTCGCACTGGCGTGCCGGACAGCATTGCGGATCAGCTCGGACGCCGCCCGGTGGACGAGGTCACGGGTCCGCCCCTCGACCCGCTCAAGCGCCGCCCCGGACACCGTGACCGCTGTGCCCGGGGCGGCGGCAGCAGCGAGTGCGCTCCGCAAGTCACCCTGCACGGCGCCGGGCGGATCCAGTTCGTCGAGCAGTGCCCGAAGCTGTCGCGCTTCCGTCCGCACCCGCTCTGCCAGCCCGACCGGCACCGGGCCACCCTGCGCAGTCTCCACCTCGAGCGCCATACCGATCGCCGCGAGATCCTGGATCACTCCGTCATGGAGCCGTTGGGCCAGCCTGCGCCGCTCGACCTCCGAGGCCGCCAGCGCCTGGTCGACCAGCTGCCGGCGATCGCGCTCGGCGCGTCCGTGCGACCGCGCCATCCGGAGCGCCAGCGGCATGGTGGCGGCGGCGAGCAGCACCGGTCCGCCGACCACCAGCGGGAGCACGTGGCTCACCAGCTCGACCGCGCGCTCGTCCACCCGGGTGATCAGGTACAGCTCGGCCACGGCGACCTCACCCCCGGCGTCCCGGAAGGGCACGTACACCTCGAGCAGCTGGTGCGGTGAGGTGACCTCGGTGGCGTGTGCGTCGTCGTCGGGCACGGAGGTCACCACGGGCGACATCGTCCTCAATGCCTCCGCGAGCACCTCGCTCACCGGCACCCGGAGACCGTCGATCGAGAGCTCGTCGGAGTAGACGATCTCGACATGCTCGTCCTCGAGCAGCCACACCTTCACCCGGTACACGTCGTCGCCGTCGAGCAGTGCGGTCACGGCCGCCCCGAGAGCCTCCCGGGAGCCGCCGCCCTCGCGATCGGCGTGCAGGTCGGCGATCCGCAACGGTGCAGCCACGGTGCGGGCGAAGCTCTGCGCGACATCCCTGGCTTGTTCCCGTGCCTCCGCGCGCGCGAACCACCACGCGCCGCCGGTCGTGACCCCGATGACCGCGAGCAGCACGGCGGCCGTGGCGAGCAGATAGCGCCGGATCGCGGTGTGCTCAGCCCGACGGACCTCAGCCACCGCCGGCCCGGACCATGCCCAGCCGGGTCGCCGCGGCGACAGCCCCGAGCTGCGAACGCACCTCGAGCTTGGCGAGCACGGCCTTCACATGATCGCGGGTCGTGTGGATGCTCAGTCCGAGCCTCCCGGCGATCCCACGTACGTCGACGCCCTCGGCGAGCACTGAGAGCACCTCGTGCTCGCGCCGGGTCAGCTGCTCGCGTGCAGTCGCCGCGCGCGAGGTCAGCCCGGGATCGCGCGCGGGCCGAGCCGGGGACGCGGTGCGGACGGCGTCGAGCACGTGCGCGAGCCGCCCGTCCTTCGCGAGGAACCCGCTCGCCCCCGCGGCGAGCGCCTCGCGCTCCAGATCCGGCCGCGGGTGGCCCGTGAGCATGTTGACCCGCAGGTCAGAGTGGGCCGCGCGCAGCGAGCGCAGCAGCGCGAGCCCATCGACCGAAGGCAGCCGCACATCGAGCAGCACCACGTCAGGGCGCGTGAGCGCAGCACGTTCGAGCGCTTCGGGACCATCGGCGGCGACGCCCACGCACTCCAGGTCGGGTGCGCCGTCGAGTGCACCAGCCAGCAGGTCGGCCACGACCCGGTGGTCGTCGACCACGAGGACCCGGCGACGCGTGGCGGTCACGGTGCTCGGCACGCACCCCCCAATCTTCGGGAGCCGATCGGAATCGAGGTAAGGATAGCCTCAACTCACCAGCCGGCGCCCTTTGCGTGGAAGCGGTCTGCGACCACGGGCGGCCGAGCTGGATGACTCTGTCTACCCACTCCCTTGCGAGGTCTCCGCATGCGCGTTTCCCGTCGCGCCACCCTTGTCACGGCTGCCACTGCCGCCCTGGCACTCACGATCACCGCCTGCTCCTCCGACCCGGCCGACACCGGCGACCAGCCCGACCCGACCGGTGGGGACTCGACCTCGGACGCCGGCGGCGCCGATGAGGGTGCGCTCGTCGTCTACTCCGGCCGCAGCGAAGATCTGGTCGCGCCGCTCTTCGAGATGTTCGAGGAGACCAGCGGCATCGAGGTCGACGTCCGGTACGCGGGCAGCGCCGAGCAAGCGCAGCTGCTGCTCACCGAGGGCGAGAACAGCCCCGGCCATGTGTTCCTCTCGCAGGAGGCCGGCGCGCTCGGTCTCGTGGGGGACTCGGGGCTGTTGGTCGAGCTGCCTGCCGACGTACTCGGCCAGGTCGCCGAGGCCTACACGGCCGACGACGGCACCTGGGTCGGCGTCACCGGCCGCGCGCGCGTGGTCACCTATGACTCCGAGCAGGTCTCCGAGGACGAGGCGCCGGACACTGCGGAGGCCATCATCGACCCACGGTGGGCCGGCCAGGTCGGCGTCGCACCGGGCAACGCCTCCTTCCTGGCCTTCGTCACGGCGATGCGCGAGCTCGACGGCGAGGATGCCGCCTCGGCGTGGCTCGAGGCACTGGTCGCCAACGACGCCCAGACGTACGAGCGCAACGGCGGCATTCTCGAGGCGGTCAACGCCGGCGAGGTGCAGCTCGGTCTGATCAACCACTACTACTGGTACCAGGCGGCCGCCGAGCAGGGCGCCGAGAACATGCGCGCCCAGCTGAAGTTCGGCGCCGACGGCGACCTCGCAGCCCTCGTCAACGCGACCGGCGTCGGGATCCTCACCGGCGGCGAGGGGCGCGCGGATGCTCTCGCGTTCGTCGAGTTCCTGCTGTCCGAGGACGCCCAGACCTACTTCGCCGAGCAGTCCTACGAGTACCCCTTGGTCGAGGGCGTTGCCGACCCCGAGGGGGTCCCGCCGCTGGAGTCGCTGGTCGGCCCGGACATCGACCTGTCGCTGCTCGGCACGGTCGACGAGAGCGCGCTGCTCATCGACGAGGCCGGCCTCACGGTCGGCTGAGCCAGACCCCTGTCGCAGCACAGCACCGACTCCCGCCGGCCCACTCTGGTGCGCCGGCGGGATCGTGCTGCCCGGACGATGCGCGTGCTGCGTCGGCGCCCGCCGGTGGCGCTGCTCGTGCTCGCCGCGGTGGTGGTCGCGCTGCTGGCCACGCCGATCGTGTTCGTGGTGGCCGATCTCGCGCAGCAGCCGGACGGCGGTGCGTGGCGATCGTTCTGGCGCTCACGCACCTGGACGCTCACGCTCAACACGGTCGGTCTCGTCGGCGCCACCACCGCGGCCTGTCTCCTGCTCGGGGTCCCGACGGCGTACCTCGTGACCCGCACGAACCTCGCCTGGCGTCGTGGCTGGCTCATGCTGGTCGCGCTGCCGCTCGCGATCCCTTCCTATGTGGCGGGTTTCGCCTGGGTGTCATTGACCCCGCTGCGCGGGTTCTGGGGCTCGCTGATCGTGCTCACGTTGGTCTCGACGCCGTACGTCACGTTGCCGGTGGCGGCCGCGCTGCGCCGTGCCGAGACCGACACCGAGGCGGTCGCCCGCACGCTGGGGGCCGGCCCGTGGCGGGCGTTCGTCACCACCACGCTGCCGCAGATCGCGCCGGCTGCCGGCGCGGGTGCGTTGCTCGTGGCGTTGTACTGCCTGGCCGAGTTCGGGGTGGTCTCGGTGATGCGGTATCCGGCGTTCACGTGGGCGATCCACACCGCGTTCTCCGGGAGCTTCAACCGCTCGCTGGCGCTGACGTTGTCGCTGCTGCTGGTGGCCCTGGCGCTGGGTGTGGTCGCTGCGGAACGTGCGGTCCGCCGTCGAGCGGTCGGCCAGCTGACGCCTCCGGCGACCACGGCGCGCACGCCGATCCGCCTCCGCGCTCCGGGGCAGCTGGCCGCAGGTGCGGGACTCACGGCGGTGACCGTTGCTGCGATCGGCGTCCCGGTCGTCACGATGCTGGAGCGTGCGGCGCGCAGCATCGCGCAGCGGGAGGCGGAGCTCGAGCGGCTGCTCGCGGCGGCGTTGGCCACCGTGGGGCTGGGTCTGGCGGGGGCGGCGCTCGCCACACTGCTGGCGCTGCCGATCGGGATCCTCGCCGCGCGCCACCGCACGCGAACCGTGGGAGCGCTCGAGACCGGCACCTACCTCGCGCACGGTCTGCCCGGGATCGTGCTCGGGTTGTCGATGGTCTACCTCACGCTGGCGCTGCTGCCCGGGATCTACCAGACGATGCTGGCGCTCGTGCTCGCTTACGGCATCCTGTTCGTACCGAAAGCGGCGGGTTCGGTCCGCACGGCGATCGCGCAGGTTCCGCTGGCGCTCGAGGACGCCTCGCGCACGCTCGGACGCTCCCGCGCCGGCACCTCGATCGCGGTCACCGGCCGGCTGGCCTGGCCGGGAATCACGGCGGGGGCGCTGCTCGTGGCGCTCACGGTGATGAAGGAGCTTCCCGCCACGTTGATGCTGCGGCCGATCGGCACCGACACCCTGGCGACCCGGCTCTGGCAGCTGACCGACATCGCCGCGTACGGCGCCGCCGCGCCCTACGCGATCACGCTCGTGGCCGTGGCGAGCGTGCCCGCCCTGCTGCTCTCGCGCGGCACCCTCACCTCCGAGGAGGCTCGATGAACTCGCCCACGCCGGCCCTCGCCGTCACGGGGCTCACCGCGGGCTACCCGGCCGCGGGCGCACACCGCCGCGACCGCCGCACCGATGCGGTCCTGCACGACGTCACCCTCGCGCTCCCACCCGAGTCGTTCGTCGCCGTGCTCGGTCCCAGCGGCTGCGGCAAGACCACCCTGTTGCGCGTGGTCGCCGGCCTGCTGCCTGCAGTCTCAGGTCGGGTCGAGATCGCCGGCGCGCTCGTGACCGATGGTCCACGCGGGGTGCCACCGGAGCGCCGCCGGATCGGGCTGGTACCGCAGGAGGCTGCACTGTTCCCACATCTGGACGTGGCGGCGAACGTCGCGTACGGGTTGCGCAGCCGGGGCGCGCGGCGGATGGCACCCGAGGCTCGTGCCGAGCGCGTGGCCGCGATGTTGGACCTCGTGGAGTTGCGCGGGCTGGCGCACCGGCGGCCTCATGAGCTCTCGGGCGGACAGCGTCAGCGCGTCTCGCTCGCGCGTGCCTTGGCACCCGAGCCGGCGCTCGTGCTGCTCGATGAACCGTTCGCCGCCCTGGACGCGGCGCTGCGCACCGAGCTCCGAACGCAGGTCAAGGAGATCCTGCGCCGCAGCCGCACCACCGCGGTGCTCGTCACGCACGACCAGGACGAGGCGCTCTCGCTCGCGGACCGGGTGGCGCTGTTGCGCGAGGGCAGGCTGCTGCAGGACGCCCCGCCCGCGACGCTCTACCAGCGGCCCGCTGACGCGTGGGCCGCCTCGTTCGTCGGTGACGCCGTGGCGCTGCCTGCCACGAGCGATGGCGCGATCGCGCGCTGCGAGCTCGGCACGTTCGGTACATCGCTGCCCGCCGGCGAGGTGCTGGCGGTGCTGCGCCCCGAGCAGCTTGAGCTCGCTCCGCGGATCGAGGGCACCGACGCGAACGGAGTCAGCGGCACCGTCACCGACGTGGAGTACTTCGGCCACGACAGCTGCTACCGCGTGCGGCTCGAGGGCTCCGGCACGATGGTGTTGGCCCGCGCTGCCGGGCCGCGGCTGCTGTCGGCCGGCACGCCGGTGGCAGTGTCGGTCCGCGGCACCGCGATGACGTTCCCGCCCGACGCCTGACTCGCGGGGCCGCACGCTCCTATGCTCGGGACACCGCCGCCACCGAAGGAGCCCGGCCGTGACGACCCTGTCGAGCCATGTCGCCCGCACCCTCGCCCACCACGTCGATCACGTGTTCGGGCTGATGGGGAACGGGAACGCCCACCTCATCGATGCCCTCGAGCGCCAGAGCCGCGTCGGGTACACCGCGATGCGCCACGAGGCCGGCTGCGTGGTCGCCGCCGACGCCTACTTCCGCGCCTCCGGCCGCCTCGCCGCCGCGACCGCGACCTACGGCGCCGGCTTCACCAACACCGTGACCGCACTCGCCGAGGCAGCGCAGGCGCGCGTACCGCTGCTGCTGATCGCCGGTGAGGCGCCGACCTCGGGGCAGCGCCCGTGGGATGTCGACCAGATCGCGCTCGCCTCCGCCGTGGGTGTCCGCACCTACACGGTGGGCCGCGCCGACGCGGCGGGCACCGTGGTGCTCGCGATCGAGCACGCGCTCTCCTACCGCACCCCCGTGGTGCTCGCACTCCCCTATGACGTGGTCGCCATGGATGTGCCCGACGACGGCGGGGCACCCTTGGAGCCTCGGGTGGCACCCCCGCGGGGGCCGGCTGGGGAGGTCGCGCAGGCGCGCGCGGCCGGGTTCGCGCAGGCTCTGGCCGCGGCCGAGCGGCCGCTGCTGCTCGCGGGTCGCGGCGCCTGGCTCGCGGAGGCCCGGGAGCCACTGGGGCGGATCGCCGACCTGACCGGCGCGCTGACGGTCACCACGGCGCTCGGCCGTGGGGTGTTCCCGCGTGCGGAGTTCGACCTCGGGGTGGCCGGCGGCTTCGGTGCCGAGGGTGCGATGGCACTCGTGCGCCAGGCCGACGTGGTGCTGGCGGTGGGCGCCTCGCTCAACCAGTTCACGATGCGGTTCGGCGAGCTGCTCGCGCCGGACGCCCAGCTGCTGCAGATCGACGCCGCCCCCACCGCAACCCACCCCCACGTGAGCGGGTTCGTCAGCGGTGACGCCTGCCTGGTCACCCAGGCAGTGGCGAGCGAGATCGAGAGGCTCGCGACGCCGCCGAGCACCTGGCGCGAGAGCGTCGACGTGGCTGGTGCCCGTGTCCACGACACGGGCAGGGGCGTCGCGTCCGACGGGCGGCTCGACCCGCGCTCGGCGGCGTCGCGGCTCGCCGCGCTGTTGCCGCAGGATCGGGTGGTGGTCTCCGATGGCGGTCACTTCATCGGCTGGGCGAACATGTTCTGGCCGGTGGCCTCGCCGGACCGCATGATCATGGTGGGCACCGCGTTTCAGTCGATCGGGCTGGGCTTCCCGAGCGTGGCCGGCGCCGCGCAGGCCAAGCCGGAGGCGACCGTGGTGCTGAGCACCGGCGACGGCGGTGGTCTGATGGCGTGTGCCGACCTGGAGTCGGCGGTCCGCGTAGCGGGCGGGCGCGGCCTCGCGGTGGTGTGGAACGACGGCGCGTACGGCGCCGAGGTGCACGTGTACGGCCGGCAGGGACTCGCGCAGGAGCCGATGCTGATCCCCGAGGTCGACTTCGCGGCGCTCGCGAGCGCCGTGGGTGCGCAGGGGGTGGTGGTGCGAGAGATCGCCGACCTCGACGTGCTCGCGGACTGGACCGCGCGGGCTGCCGCTGAGCGCCCGTTCCTGCTGCTGGACCTGCGCGTCTCCCCCACCGTGGTGGCCCCGTACCAGGAGGAGATCCTCCGCGCGAACACGGCACCGCCCCGCTGAGACGCGTCGAGATCGCTGTGTCGGGTCGAGATGGCTGGAACCTTTCCGCGATCTCGGCCCAGAACCACGATCTCGACCGTGCGGCGGCCTCCGGAGCTCGGCTGCTCAGCGGGCGGGCAGCAGGCTCTGGGCGAGGAAGTCGGTGAGCTCTGCACGGGCGGTCAGCGGGAGCACGTGCGCCACGTACTGGTCAGGGCGGACCACCACCACCGCGCCGTCGCGTGAGATGCCGCGCTCGGCGACGATGTCGACGTCGGTCCAGGCGCTCGGGCCGGCGGCGTAGACCTTCTCCCACTCCATCAGTCCGAGCGGGCCCGTGCGCGGTCGGAACACCTCCGGCACCGTGTGGATGTCGATCTCCTCGAAACCCTGCTGATAGACCACCTTGACGTCGAAGACCGCGTCGGCATCGCCGTCGGGCGGGGTGAACAGGGCGAGTGGCGCCCGCAGCGATGCCATCCACTCGGCCCACTCCGTGAGCGCCGATCGCTCGGCGTCGGCGAAGGCGTAGAGGCGCCAGCGGCCGTCGGCCTTGGCATGGTGACCGAGATGGGTGGCGTTGCCGTCGCACACCCGCACCACCTCGGCCGACGTGAATCGCATGCCGATCGGGTACCCGGCCGCGAGACCCTGGTACTCGTCGCCGCCCACGATCGCCGACGGGCCGTAGTGCGTCATGAAGCCCGACGGGAACTCCGCCGTGGCGAGGTAGTGGGTGGCGAGGTCCTGCGGGTCGGTGATCTCCTCGGGCTTGCGGGCCATCAGCGCCGACCACTCGCGATCGAAGTCGATCAACTCCTGCGCCACCGGGCGCCGCTCGGCGGTATAGGTGGCGAGCAGCGAGGCCGGGCTTCGGCCGGACAGCACCGACCCGAGCTTCCAGCCGAGGTTGAAGCCATCCTGCATCGAGACGTTCATACCCTGCCCGGCCTTGGCGCTGTGGGTGTGGCACGCATCGCCGGTGAGGAACACGCGGGGCGTGCGGTCGCCGCCGGAGGGGACGTCGTCGAAGCCGTCGGTGACGCGGTGACCGACCTCGTAGACGCTGTGCCAGGCCACCTCGCGCACGTCGAGCATGTAGGGCGTGAGGATCTCGTTCGCGCGCCGGACGATCTTCTCGATCGGGGTGGTGCGGACACGGTGGTTGTCGCCTTCAGGTACGGCGCCGAGGTCGATGTACATGCGGCACAGGTAGCCCCCTTCACGCGGTATGTGAAGGATGCTGCCGGCCTCCGAGGTGATCGCACACTTGATGCGCCAGTCCGGGAAGTCGGTGTTGACCAGCACGTCCATCACGCCCCACGCGTGCTGCGAGGTGTCACCCACGTGATGGCGGCCGATCGCCTCCCGCACGCCGCTCCGCGCACCGTCGCACCCGGCCACATACGCAGCCCGGATCGCCTGCTCCTGCCCCGCCCGCTCCCCCACCAGATGACGCACGGTGACCTCGACAGGGCGAGCACCGCCGTCGTGCACCACCAACGAGACGAACTCCACGCCGTAGTCCGGCACGATCCGCGCCGGCCCGTTCACCGCGGCCTCGGCGAAGTAGTCGAGCACGCGCGCCTGGTTGACGATGAGGTGCGGGAACTCGCTGATCTTGAAGCCGTAGTCCTCGGTGCG
>NZ_JBMDXJ010000055.1:0-3424 GCF_048594945.1 Pseudactinotalea sp.
GCATCCACCTGGTGGTGCCGCGCGAGCGGATCCGCGGCGAGACGGGTCTGATCCTGCAGACCGAGAAGAGCGTGCTGTTCGTGATCCCGTGGTCGCGGTACTGGGTGATCGGCACCACCGACACCGCCTACACCGAGGACCCGGTGCACCCGGTCGCCACGGCCGAGGACATCGACTACGTGCTCGATCACGCCAATGCCGTGCTCCGCGACCCGCTCACCCGCGACGACGTGATCGGCACCTACGCGGGCCTGCGCCCGCTGCTGCAACCGGGCACCAAGGAGGGGACGTCCTCGGCGAAGGTCTCGCGCGAGCACACCACCGCCTCCCCGACCCCTGGCCTCGTGGTGATCGCCGGCGGCAAGCTCACCACCTACCGGGTGATGGCCAAGGACGCCGTGGACTTCGCGCTCGGTGACGAGGCCCAGGCCACGCCGTCGATCACGGACCGGGTGCCGCTCGCCGGCGCCGTCGGTTTCGCCACCGCCCGCCGCAAGGCGCGCGGCTGGGCCGACACCTATGGCTGGACCAAGCAGATCACCGACCACCTCCTGCACCGCTACGGCGGCCAGCTCAGCGACATCGTGGGAATGATCGAGGCGCAGCCCGACCTCGCGAAGCCGCTCGAGGGTGCGCCCGACTACCTGCGGGCCGAGATCGCGTTCGCGGCCACGCACGAGCAGGTGGTCCACCTCGAGGACGTCTTGCTGCACCGCACGCGGCTCACCTACGAGCAGCGCGACGGCGGTGTCGCGGCTCTCGACGAGATCGTCGAGATCATCGCTCCCTCCCTGGGGTGGGACGAGGGCCGGATCGCTCGCGAGAAGCAGTCCTATCTCGACCGTCGCGCGGCCGAAGCAGCCGCCGCACAGACCACCAGCGATGCCGAGGGCGCGCTGGCCAGGGCTCAGGCGCCCGACATCGTCCCGATGGTTGCCGTCGACGCGCCTACCTGAGCCCGGTGCCGCATAGCGGCATGCTGTGGGTGTGGCGCATCGGGGCGTCCACACTTCATCCCCCTCAGTGACGAGAAAGAGAGTCAGATGGACATCATCCTCCCCGAGGCAGTAGGTACCTTCCTGCTGATCCTCCTCGGTTGCGGCGTGGTCGCGAACGTCGTTCTCGCCGGCACCAAGGGCAACGGCGGCGGCTGGCTGCTGATCAACTTCGGATGGGGCATCGGCGTGTTCGCCGGTGTCTACGCCGCGGTCGACACCGGTGCGCACATCAACCCTGCAGTGACGTTCGGCCTGTGGGCCTCCGGTGGCGAGCTCGCTGCCGGCATCCCGGCCACCATCTCGAACGTGCTCATGTACGTGATCGGTCAGTTCATCGGTGCGATCCTCGGCGCCGTGTTCTGCTGGCTGGCTTACAAGCAGCACTTCGACGACGAGCCCGACGCGGCGAACAAGCTCGCCGTGTTCTCCACCGGTCCTGCCAAGCGCTCGCTCGGCTGGAACACCGTGACCGAGGTCATCGCGACCTTCGTGCTCGTGTTCGTGGTGATCGCCTTCGGCGGCACCCCGAGCGGCCTCGGCCCGCTGGCCGTGGCACTGCTGGTGGTCGGCATCGGCGCCAGCCTCGGTGGTCCCACCGGCTACGCCATCAACCCGGCACGTGACCTCGGACCCCGCATCGCCCACGCGATCCTGCCGATCAAGGGCAAGGGCTCCTCGGACTGGGGCTACTCCTGGGTCCCGGTCCTCGGCCCGATCATCGGTGGCGTGCTCGCCGGACTGCTCTCCGAGCCGCTGCTGACGTTCCTCCCCATCGCCTGACCTGATCGCACGGTGGGCGCTGGCGACGGCGAGCGCCCACCGTGGATCGACCACCGCCCCGAACCACTGCGCCGTACCTTCGGCGTGCCACACGATGAAGTGAAGGGAAACACCTCATGGCTGAGACGAAGTTCGTCCTCGCGATCGACCAGGGCACCACGAGCACCCGGGCGATCGTCTTCAACCACTCCGGCGAGATCGTCGAGAGCGGGCAGCTCGAGCACGAGCAGATCTTCCCCAAGGCAGGCTGGGTCGAGCACGACCCTGCCGAGATCTGGCGCAACACGCGCGAGGTCGTCGCCCTGGCTCTCACGCGCGCCAACATCACCAAGGACGACATCGCCGCGGTGGGCATCACGAACCAGCGTGAGACCGCCGTCGTCTGGGACAAGAACACCGGCGAGGCCGTCTACAACGCGATCGTCTGGCAGGACACCCGCACCCAGAAGATCGTCGACGAGCTCGGCGGCGGTGACCCCGACAAGTACAAGGCCAAGGTCGGGCTGCCTCTGGCCACCTACTTCTCCGGCCCCAAGGTCAAGTGGATCCTCGACAACGTCGAGGGTGCCCGCGAGAAGGCCGAGGCCGGCGATCTGCTGTTCGGCAACACCGACACCTGGACGTTGTGGAACATGACCGGCGGCACCGACGGCGGCGTGCACGTCACCGACGTGACCAATGCCAGCCGCACGATGCTGATGGACCTGTCCACGCTCGACTGGGACGCCGACATCGCCGCTGACATGGGCATCCCTCTCTCGATGCTGCCCGAGATCAAGTCCTCCTCCGAGGTCTACGGCGAGGGTCGCGCGCACGGGCACCTGGCCGGTATCCCGATCGCGGGCATCCTGGGCGACCAGCAGGCGGCCACGTTCGGGCAGGCGTGCTTCGAGGTCGGCATGGCCAAGAACACCTACGGCACCGGCAACTTCATGCTCATCAACACCGGGACCGAGCAGGTGCCGAGCGAGAACGGGCTGCTGACCACGGTCTGCTACAAGATCGGTGACCAGCCCGCCGTGTACGCGCTCGAGGGATCGATCGCCGTCACCGGGTCGCTGGTGCAGTGGCTCCGGGACAACCTGGGGATCATCTCCAGCGCTCCCGAGGTCGAGGAGTTGGCCAAGGGTGTCGAGGACAACGGCGGGGCGTACTTCGTGCCGGCGTTCTCGGGCCTGTTCGCGCCGTACTGGCGTTCCGACGCCCGCGGCGCCCTGGTCGGTCTGACCCGGTATGTCAACAAGGGCCACATCGCGCGGGCCGCGCTGGAGGCCACGGCCTTCCAGACCCGCGAGGTTCTCGACGCGATGAACGCCGACTCCGGTGTGAACCTGACCGAGCTGAAGGTCGACGGCGGCATGATCGCCAACGAGACACTCATGCAGTTCCAGGCCGACATCCTCGGCGTGCCGGTGGTGCGCCCGAAGGTCGCCGAGACCACGGCGCTGGGCGCGGCGTACGCGGCCGGCATCGCCGTCGGGTTCTGGAGCGGTGAGCAGGACGTCATCGACAACTGGGCCGAGGACAAGCGCTGGGAGCCTGCGATGGAGGACGCCGAGCGCGATCGCCTGTACCGCAACTGGAAGAAGGCCGTCACCAAGACCTTCGACTGGGTCGACGAGGACACGGAGGCGTGACCCCTCTCG
>NZ_JBMDXJ010000550.1:0-5067 GCF_048594945.1 Pseudactinotalea sp.
GCCGACTTCCCGCTGCCGCTGATGGGGATGGTGCACCTGGCGAACAGGATCGAACACCGCGAGCAGCTCCTTTCGGGCGACTCGCTCGACGTGCGTGCGTGGGCTGAGAACCTGCGGCTCCACCGCGCGGGCACACAGGTCGAACTGGTCACGGAGGTCTCGCGCGGCGGCGACGTCGTCTGGCGCGGCGTCAGTACCTATCTCACCAAGGGCAAGACGCTGCGCACCGCCGCCCCCGCTGACGCGACCGAGCGCGTCGACGTGGCGCTGCCTCCGGTCACGGGGCAATGGCGGCTCGGAGCCGACGTCGGCCGCCGCTATGCCGCCGTCTCCGGTGATCGCAACCCGATCCACCTGTCGGCGCTGACCGCGAAGTTGTTCGGGTTCCCGCGCGCGATCGCGCACGGCATGTACACCGCCTCGCGCGCGCTCGCCACGGTGGGCGCGGCGCGCGGGGAGGCGTTCCGCTGGAGCGTGGAGTTCGGCAAGCCCGTGCTGCTGCCGGGCACCGTGACGTTCGGGCTCACAGCCGAGGGAGCCGGGCACACCTACGCAGGCTGGGACGCCAAGCGGGGCAGGACGTACTTATCGGGGGCCGTGACCCCGCTCTGAACGCGACGCGGCACGGCACCATGGTGGGATGGCGGCGCGCGCTTGGTGCGTGAGTCCGGCGCGCAGTACTTCCCGCGGGTCTGGGCGGCGCGAGCGATGCGGTATGTGCGGCACGAGTCCGGGCCAGCCGGCGATGCCGCTCTGGCTGCCCTGATGACCGGACTCGCCGATGAGCACTGGCGGGTCCGCGAGATGTCCGCGAAGGTGGTGGCGCTGCACGAGGTCGGCGCCGCGGCCGACGCACTGCCCCCGCTCCTCCACGACGAGACGCCCCGCGTCCGAGCAGCCGCCGCCCGTGCTCTCGGCGCCGCGGGCGAGCACGAGCACCTCAGCATGGTTGATGCCGCCTCCGATGACACCGATCCCGGTGTCGTCCGAGCCGCAGAACGGGCGCTCGCACGCCTGCGGCTACGACTCGACATCGTCTAGGCATCTGCAACACACCAGTTGCACATCGAGCCGACTCGCGCTACGTTACTGCAACCAACCAGTTGCACATGGAGTGAGTGATGACCGCATCAGAGATCGACTTCGAGACCAGCACCGTCACCCGCACGATCCGGATCGAGGCGCCGCGGCCGCTGGTGTGGGCGACGCTCACCTCGCCGGAGCAGATCGCGCAATGGTTCGGGCAGCGAGCCGAGTTCCCGGCAGGCGTGCATGCCGGAGCAGAAGGCAGCTTCGGCTGGACCGAGCACGGCGACTTCCCCGTCCGCATCGACATCGACGAGCCGCCGAGCCGGTTCGCCTTCACGTGGAGCCTGACCGGTGAGGCGATCCGAGAGGACAACTCCACGACCGCCACCTTCACGCTCCTCGAGGACGGCGAGGCAACCGTGCTGAGCGTCGTCGAGACCGGGTTCGACGAGCTCGCCGGCGATCACCTCCGCCGCCGCGCAGCGATGGAGGAGAACGCCCAGGGCTGGGTCGGCGGACTCGACGGGCTCGGCGCCTACGTGACGTCACTCCGTGACGGACGCACCGCCGTCGCCGATCTCGACGCCGGCACGATCACGCGCACGGTCCTCGTCGATGCTGACCAGGCGCGGGCCTGGTCAGCGCTCACCGCGCCCGCCTCGATCGAGGCTTGGTGGGGTCACCCGGCCGTGTTTCCCGACGGCGTCCAGCCGGGTTCGCTCGGCACGTTCGAGTGGGTGGGGCACGGGTTGTTCCCGGTGCACATCGACGCGCTCGAGGAGCCGGACCGGTTCGTGATGACCTGGGGCGAGCTCGGCGAGACCACGCCCGGTCCGACCGCCACCCAAGTCACCTTCACGCTGACCTCGGCCGGAGCGCAGACCCTGGTGACCGTCGTCGAGACAGGGTTCGCGAGCCAGGAGGCAGCGGCGCGACGGGCGGCGATGGAGGGCAACGTCGAGGGTTGGAACGCAGTGCTGGACTCGTTCGCGCGGTTCGTCGCGGGTCGGTCGTGAGCGCCGAACTCGCCGAGGTCGCGGACGTGTGCGCCGCGCTCGCCGACGCCTCGCGGTGGGAGATCCTGCGGCTCGTCGGCGAGGAGGCGCTGTCGGCCAGCGAGCTGGCTCAGCAGCTCCCGATCACGCGCCAGGCGATCGCCCGGCACCTGGGCGTGCTGGCCGAGGCGGGACTGGTCGAGCCCGAGCGGGCCGGCCGGCAGCTGCGCTATCGCGCCCTCGGTGGACGCCTGAGCGAGCTCGCCCGGCACCTCGAGGTGATCGGCAGCGGCTGGGACCGCCGGCTGGACCGCATCAAGGCCATCGCCGAAGGTACCTAGAACGAACCATCTCGCCTGCCGAACGCGCGGTCTCTGCTGCTCCCAGGCTGGCAGCGGCACCAACCCCGCGTTCGGCACGTAGGTAGTCGCCGCTACGGGGTGACCAGGCCGAGCTGCGTCGGCAACCACATCGAGAGCGCGGGCCAGAACACGGTCACCAACAGCGCGATCGTCAGCGCGATGAAGAACGGGACCATCTTCGCGACCACCGGTTCCACCCGCAAACCCGCGACTCTCGCACCGACGAAGAGGTTGTTGCCCACCGGTGGTGTGATGTTGCCGAGGCTCATGTTGAAGACGATCATCACGCCGAAGTGGACCGGGTGCACCCCGAGCTCCACCACGATCGGCAACAGGATCGGCGTGAAGATCAGGATCGCAGGCGTCGGGTCCATGACGGTTCCGGCGATCAGCAGCACGAGCGTGATGATCAGCAGGATCGCGATCGGGCTGTCGGTGATCTGAAGCATGGCCTCGGAAACCTGCTGGGGAATCCGCGCGTAGGACATCACCCACGAGAGGACCGCAGAAACCCCCACCAGCAGCATGATGATGCCGGTCGTGCGCGAGGCGTGCAGCACCACCTCGGGGAGCTCCCGTACCTTGACAGCCCGCTTCGCCAGACCGAACACGAGCGCGTACACGACGGCGATCACAGCGGACTCCGTGGCTGTGAAGACACCGGCGAGGATGCCGCCGACGACGACCACGATCATGAGCAACGACGGAACCGCCCGCCAGAGCACCAGCAGCGCCTCCTTGAGCGTGGCGCGATGCTTCCCGCGCAGCTCCGGGTGCTTGCGGGCGTACAGGCCGACAACGACCATGCAGGCCAAGGACCAGAGCAGGCCAGGCCCGACGCCCGCCATGAAGAGGGCGGCGATCGACGAGCTCGAGACCAGCGCGTAGACGATGAACGTGTTCGACGGCGGCAGGAGCATCCCCGCAGGCGAGGCGGAGACGTTCACCGCGGCCGCGAAGCGCGGGTCGTACCCCTCTTTCTTCATGCGCGGCCCGAGCACGGTGCCGACGGTGGCAGCCGAGGCGACCGAGGCGCCGGAGACCGCGCCGAACAGCGTGTTGGCCACAACGGTGGTCTGGGCGAGCGACGCCGGTGCGCGGCCCGCGATCACGAGCGCAAGGTCGATGAGTCTGGTCGCCATGCCGCCGGCATTCATCAGCGAACCTGCGAGCACGAAGAACGGGATCGCGAGCAGGGCGAAGGAGTTGGATCCCGCGAAGACCCGCTGCGCCGAGACCAGCGCCGCCTGGTCGAAGCCCACGAGCACGATCGCCGCAGCCGCAGCGGGAAGCCCGATCGCGACGGCGACCGGGACCGAGACGATGAGCAGGAGGACCATCCCGCCGAGCAGGATGATGGTGGCGAGAACTGTCGGTTCCATGTCGGCCTCCCTCAGATTGCCTCGTCGTCGGAGATCACCCAGATGGGTCCTCCGCGCACGAGGTCGACGACGTGGACGAGGCAGGCAAACGCGATCAGGACTCCTGCGACAGGCATCACCGCGTAGACATGGCCGACACTGAACGGCAGCGCGGACATCTGCTGGTGCCACGCGTTCTGGGCGATCAGCCAGCCGCCCCACACGAGGACCCAGACCGCGAAGCCGAACACGATGACCTCGGTACCGAGCGCGACCACGCGCTGTGCGCGCTTGGGGAGCCAGCGCGCGAACACCTCGACAGCGATGTGCCCGCGCTCGATGAACACCAGCGACGCCGTCAGGAAGATCAGCACGATGAAGGTGTACCGCGCGGCCTCCTCGGACCACGGTGACGCCGAGCTCAGCACCTGGCGTGCGAAGACCTGCCAGACAACCACCACCACGAGCAAGGTGAAGGCCGCCACCGAGACAGCTTTGAGCGCGGCGACGACGACGCGCTCGAGCTTCTTGATCATCGCCGTGCCACCCTTCGCGCCTCGTCCGCGTCGGCCCGCACCGCAGCAGCCGCTGCCATGGCGGCATCGAACCTCCGCACAGCAGGAGCGATCCCGTCGGGCTGCTGGAAGACGGCATAGATCCCGGTCACGAGGATCGTCGCGCCGCGACGAACGCACTCCGCGCCGTACTCGTGGTCGATCCCGCCGTCGATCTCGATCTCGAAGTCGGCGCCGCTGCGGGTGCGCAGGTCGTCGAGCTGTTCGAGCCGCTCCAGTGAGCCCGCGAGAAAGCGCTGCCCGGCGAAACCAGGCTCGACCGTCATCAGCACCACGTAGTCCAGATCCTTCATGTAGGGCTCGATGATGTCGACCGGGTGCGAGGGATTGATCGCTACGCCAGCCTTCATTCCGGCCGCCTGATAGGCGGCCAGCGTGCGACGGACGAACCGAGTGGAATCGGCGTGGAAGCTCACGTAGTGGGCACCGGCCGCGGCTAGCCGTTCGACGTAGGCGCCCGGGTCGTCGACCATGAGGTGCGCGTCGACCCGGACCTCTGGATGACGCCGGGTCAGATCGGCCACGGCAGAGACCGGGAAGCACAGATTGGGCACGTAGTGGCCGTCCATCACGTCGACGTGCACCAGGTCGACGCCGCCATCGACGAGCTGCTCGACGTCACTCGCGAGGGTGAGCAGATCACAGTTGGCTAGCGAGGGCGCGTTGACGATGCGGGTCACTGGAACGTCTCCCCGTACTCGGGCTGGATCGTCAGATCCATGAAGTCGCGATCCTCGGGCGTCAC
>NZ_JBMDXJ010000551.1:0-1532 GCF_048594945.1 Pseudactinotalea sp.
TTGGACCCCACCACCGAGCGCTGGTGGGTGAAGCGGTCGAAGCCGTAGCGGCCGTGATAGTTCCCGATCCCGGAGCGGCCGACGCCGCCGAACGGTGCTCCTGGCGTGAACGAGCTGAGTGCCCAGTCGTTGCGGGCGACCCCGCCCGAGCGGGTGTGGGCCACGAAGGCGCGGAAGTCGGCGTCGTCGGGGCCGAACCAGCTCGCGACCAGCGGTGCGGGTCGGGCCGCGAGACGCTCGAGCACCTCCGGCACGTGCTCGTAGGTGTGCACCGCGAGCACCGGCCCGAACACCTCCTCGTGATCGATGCGCATCTCGTCGGTGACCCCGAGAACCACCACGGGCGGCATCACCCGGTCGCGACGCATCGCGTCCTCCCCCGCCGCATCCGAGGAGACGGCGCGAATCACCTGAGCGCCCTTGGCTGCGGCGTCCTCGAGCAAGGCGTGGACGCGCTCGTACGCGGCGTCGTCGATCAGCGTGGTCATCTGACCCGACTCGATGACGTCGGGGACCGTCTCGCCCCAGGCCGAGAAGACGTCCTGCACGAACAGCCGCGCGCTGGCTGCGGGGACGTAGACCTCGTCCGGGTTGATGCAGGCCTGCCCGCCGTTCTGCAGGCGTGCTGCCGCTACCCGGGCCGCAGCGCGGCGCATCGGCTCGCGCTGGTGCGCCACGGTCTCGGAGATGATCACGGGGTTCTTGCCGCCGAGCTCCAGCGTGACCGGCGTGAGCGTCGCCGCCGCGGCCGCCATCACCTTGCTGCCCACCTCGGCCGAACCGGTGAAGAACAGGTGATCCAGGTCAAGCGCGGCGAACTCCTGGCTCACCTCGACGTCACCGGTCACCACCGCGACCTCCTCGACATCGAAGGCGTCATGCCAGGCGTTCGCGAGCACCTCTGCGGTGCGCGGCACCTTCTCCGACATCTTGATCATCACCCGGTTGCCGGCAGCCAACGCGCTGAGCGCAGGAACAGCCGTCAACGTGAGCGGGAAGTTCCACATGCCCATCACGCCGACCACACCGAGCGGGGTCGGCACCACATCGGCACGCAGACCGGCGAGCCGCATCGCGGTGCCCGCCAGCCGCCCCGCAGCCGGTCGCGGCCGCATCCAGCGCCCCAGCCCGGCTCGCGCGATCTCGGCCTCCGCGGCGAACGCGAGGACGTCCGTCACCAGCGTGGTCACCTCGCCACGGAACCCGAAGTCGGTCGATATCGCCTCGACGAGCGCGTCGGTGTTGTCGAGCACCGCGTGCGCGAACCGGTCGATCCGATCACGCCGGACCGCAGCCGACGGCGGGCCGTCGCGGTGGAAGGCCGCCCGCTGCAGGGCGAGGACCTCCGACATCGGTGTGGACGTGGTGGTCGCACTCATACGGACACCTTAGGCACACGCGAGAGCGCTCGCCCACGTGTCTCCCCTGCGGGCGAACGCGGGGTTGCTGCTGCTTCTCCTCGCCGAACGCGGGGAGGTGTCGTCCTCGGGCTGAGGACAGCACCAATCGCGCGCTCGGCGGCCGGCGGACCA
>NZ_JBMDXJ010000552.1:0-9441 GCF_048594945.1 Pseudactinotalea sp.
GCCGACGGCGTGCTGCCGACGGGGGAGTCGCTGGTCCGGCAGATGGTGCTCGGCAAGCGGTACGTCGCGGACACGTTCGGGCACGAGGCGCTGGAGGTGTGGCTGCCGGACTCCTTCGGGTACTCCGGGGCGCTGCCGCAGCTCGCCAAGCTCGCGGGCGCCCGCTGGTTCCTCACCCAGAAGATCTCCTGGAACCAGGTGGACGACTTCCCGCATCACTCCTTCCACTGGGAGGGCATCGACGGGTCGCGCATCTTCACCCACTTCCCGCCCGTGGACACCTACAACTCCGACCTGTCCGGTCGCGAGCTGCACCACGCGGCCACCAACTTCCGCGACAAGGGCGCCTCGGGCACCTCGCTCGTGCCGTTCGGCTACGGCGACGGCGGTGGCGGACCCACCCGAGAGATGCTCGCCCAGGCGCAGCGCACCCAGGATCTAGAGGGCTCGCCCCGTGTCACGGTGACGACCCCGCGCGACTACTTCGAGACCGCCGAGGCCGAGTACGCCGACCCGCCGGTGTGGGTGGGGGAGCTGTACCTGGAGCTGCACCGCGCCACCTACACCACGCAGGCGCGCATCAAGCGGGCGAACCGCGAGGGCGAGCACCTGCTGCGCGAGGCCGAGCTGTGGGCCACCACCGCCGCCGTGCGCACCGACTACACCTACCCGGCCGCGGACCTGCGCGAGATGTGGCGCACGGTGCTGCTCGGGCAGTTCCACGACATCCTGCCCGGCAGCTCGATCTCCTGGGTGTACCGCGACATGCTCGCCGAGCACGCCCAGGTGCAGGAACGCCTGCGCGCGATCATCGCCGAGTGCCAGCAGTTGCTCGCCGGCGATGGCGAGGAGACGGTCGTCTTCAACGCCGGGCCGCTGGCCCGGGCCGGGGTGCCCGCGCTGGGAGGCGCGGTCGCCGTGGAGGTGAGCGCCGCCGTCGAGATCTCGCAGAGCGAGGCGGGTCACGTGCTCGAGCACGAGACCCTCAAGGTCACGATCGATGCCGACGGCCTCATCTCGAGCATCTGGGACAAGGTGGCCGAGCGTGAGGTGGTGCCGCCAGGGCAGCGCGGGAACCTGCTGCAGCTGCACCAGGACTTCCCGAACGCGTGGGACGCCTGGGACGTGGACCCGTTCTACCGCAACAACGTGGTGGACCTCGCGGCCGCCGACGCGATCGAGACCTCCTCTGACGCGACCTCGGCGACCGTGACCGTGCGCCGCACGCTCGACGGGCGCCCGGTGGCGCAGACCGTGACGCTCAGGGCCGACGAGCCCGGCGTGCACGTCGGGGTCGAGGTGGAGTGGGCCGCGAAGGACAAGTTCCTCAAGCTCGCGTTCCCCGTGGACGTGCACACCGACCACGCCCGTTACGAGCTGCAGATGGGCCACCTCACGCGGCCCACGCACACCAACACGAGCTGGGACTTCTACCGGTTCGAGGTGTACGCGCACCGGTGGCTGCACGTGGCTGAGCCGGGGTACGGCGTCGCGCTGGCGAACGAGGCCACGTACGGGCACGACCTCACCCGGCACGCGCGCGAGGGGGGCGGCACCTTTCACCTGCTGCGCGCCAGCCTGCTGCGCGGGCCGAGCTACCCCGACCCGCGCACCGATCACGGCAGCCACCGCTTCGCGTTCACGCTCCTGCCCGGCGCGGGTGTGGCGGAGGCCGTGGCCGCCGGCTATGCCGCCAACCTGCCGCTGCGGGAGGTCACGGGTTCGCCCGTGGAGCCGCTGGTCACCCTCGACGGCGGGATCGTCGAGGCGGTCAAGCTCGCCCAGGACGGCAGCGGGGATGTCGTGGTCCGGCTCTACGAGCCGCACGGCGCCCGCTCGACGGCGGTGCTCACCACCTCCTTCGACGTCACCGGCGTGCTCGAGACCGACCTCCACGAACGTGAGCTGACGAGCGAGAGCCAGGTGGCGCCGTCGGCCATCGCGGCCGTCTCGGGTGGTGAGGTGCAGCTCCAGCTGCGCCCGTTCCAGGTGGTGACGCTCCGCTTCGCCCGCGGCTGACCCGCTCCTTCAGCGCCGAAAGGGCACAAGCCTGCCCAGAGGGAGCGGCCTGCCGTGCCCTCTCGTCACGCTTGTGCCCTTTTGGGAGAGCGCCTGAGAATCAGGCGCAGTCGCCGGTGCCGGCCACGCCGCGCGCACAGAGCTGGGTGGCGGTGACGCGCGTGAGGGTGAAGCCGTCGTCGTCGGCGTCCGCAACGAGGAACAGGCGGGCGCCGAGCACGGAGTCGTCGCCGGGTGCGAGCACGTCCACGCGCGCCTGCAGGGACTCGTCCACCACGATCGGGCCGAAGACCACGATCGCGGTGGCCGTGCCGGTCTGGTCCCACTCCTGCACCACGGCATCGATCATGTCGCCGCGGGTCTCGGCGGTGGGCGGCGGGTCGAACCGGTCGGTGACATCCCGGACCGCGCCCGGCTCGGCCACGAACCGGGAGATCACCCAGCCGACGTCGTCGCCCGCGCGGACCTGGAACCAGATCCCGGCGCTGCCGCCGAGGTCGCGGTTGCGGCCCGTGGCGGTGAGCGGGGAGTCGGGCGGCAGGCGGGCGATCGAGTCGAAGTCGATGCCCGGGCCGAGGCGCAGGTTGAGGATCTCCTGTGCCTCGACGCCCACGATCAGCAGTCGGGTGCCGGCCTCGGGGTAGCCGTCGAGGGCGGTGCCGGGCAGGTCTTCCTCGGCGGGCGGGGTCGGCGGCGTCTCGGTGGGGTCCTCGGTCGCGTCTGCATCCTCCACCTCGTCCTCGGTGGGCGCGGGATCCGATGGTGGCTCGGCCGTGGTGGTGCTGGGATCAGGGCTCGGGTCGGTGGCGAGGTCGCACGAGCCCACCAGGGCACAGAGGAGCGCGGCCGCGGTGGCGGCGGTGAGGGCGCGTGCTCGCTGCATGGCGACAACCTACGCCGGAACTACGATGGCTCGCGGAGTGTGACTCGATCGGAAGGGGGCAGCATGCCTGAGGAGAGCCTGCGCAAGGCGGTGCTCGTGGACGCTGAGGAGCTGCGCGCGCTGCTCGTGGAGGACAAGCGGTTGGTGCTGCTCGACGTCCGCTGGTCGCTCGCTGACCCCGACGGGCACCGCGCCTACAGCCTCGGCCACCTGCCCGGTGCGATGTTCGTGGACCTCGATCACGATCTCTCCTCGCCGCCGAGCACCGAGGGAGGCCGGCACCCGCTCCCGGACATCGAAGAGCTGCAGGCCGCGGCCCGCCGGTGGGGGATCGACGACGGCGACCCGGTGGTCGTGTACGACGACTCCGGCGGCACCTCCGCCGCGCGCGCCTGGTGGCTGCTGCGCTGGGGCGGGCTCGCCGACGTGCGCATCCTCGACGGCGGGCTGCAGGCCTGGATCGGGAACGGCGGCCTGCTCGAGGACGGCGCCGTGCAGGTCGCGCCGGGCACGGTGGAGCTCACGCCCGGGCACATGCCGGTCGCCGAGGCCGATGATGTCGCCGGCCTCCCCGGCCGCGGGGTGCTCATCGACGCCCGGGCCGGCGAGCGCTACACCGGTGAGGTCGAGCCGATGGACTCGCGCGCCGGGCACGTCCCCGGAGCGGTGAGCCTGCCGAACGCCGACATCCTCCACGAGGACCAGACGTTCAAGACCGATGAGGAGCTGGCGCAGGAGTTCTCGGCCGTCGGGGTGCAGCAGCAGACCGAGGTCGCGGTGTACTGCGGCTCCGGAGTCACCGCCACGCACGAGATCGCGGCGCTCGAGGCGATCGGCGTGCACGCCGCGCTGTACCCGGGCTCGTGGTCACAATGGTCGGCCGACACCGCCCGCCCGGTCGCGACCGGGATCGAGCGCCCCGAAGCGTAGGGTGCTGGGGTGTCTCATGCACCGCTGGTCCTGGGGATCGAGAGCACCTGCGACGAGACCGGGGTCGCCCTGGTCCGGGGCCTCGACCTGCTCGCCGATGTCACCGCGTCCTCGATGGACGATCACGCCCGGTTCGGCGGGATCGTGCCGGAGGTCGCCTCGCGCGCGCACCTGGAGGCGTTCGGTCCCACGCTCGAGGCCGCGCTGGAGCAGGCGGACGTGGAGCTCGAGGACGTCGACGCGATCGCCGTTGCTGCCGGCCCCGGTCTGAGCGGGTCGCTCGCGGTCGGGGTCGCCTCCGCGAAGGCGCTCGCGCTGGGGCTCGGGGTGCCGCTGCACGGCGTCAACCACGTGATCGGCCACGTGGCCGTGGACGCGCTGGTGCACGGCCCGTTCCCGGAGCGGTTCCTCGGCCTGGTGGTCTCCGGCGGCCACTCCTCGCTGCTGCGCGTGGGCAACATCGCCACGGACGTGGTCGAGCTCGGCCAGACCCTCGACGACGCCGCCGGCGAGGCGTTCGACAAGGTCGGCCGCCTGCTCGGACTGCCCTACCCCGGTGGCCCGCACGTGGACCGCGCCGCGACCGAGGGCGACCCCGCCGCCTTCGCGTTCCCGCGGGGCCTGTCCCGCCCCAAGGACCTCCAGCTCCACCCGTATGACTTCTCGTTCTCGGGCCTGAAGACCGCGGTCGCGCGCGTGGTGGAGGGCTTCGAGGACCGCGGCGAAGAGGTCCCGGTGGCCGACGTCGCCGCCTCCTTCTCCGAGGCCGTCGCCGACGTGCTGGTCACCAAGACCTTGCGCGCGTGCGAGCTCAACGAGGTGAGCACCGTCGTCGTCGGGGGTGGGTTCTCCGCCAACTCGCGGCTGCGCGGGCTCGCCGCCGAGCGCTTCGAGGCCGCCGGTATCGAGCTGCGCATCCCCCCGATCCGCTACTGCACCGACAACGGCGCGATGATCGCGGCGCTGGGCTCCGCCGTGGTCGAGGCGGGCCTGCCCGCCTCGCCGCTCGACTTCACGATCGACTCCCAGATGCCCCTGGTCCAGGTGGTGATGGGCGCTGCAGAGGCGGCCGCCTGATGCGACGTTCCCTGGTCCACGCTCTCGTCCTCGCCCTGGTCGGCCTGCTCGCTCTGGCCGGGTGCACCGCACCCGACGGCGGTGGTGAGCCGACGCCCTCGACCTCGCCTTCACCGTCGAGCACCCCGAGCGAGGAACCCAGCCCGACGGCGGAGCCCACCCTGCCCTGGGGTCCCACCGAGGCGGACCTCGAGCAGGCGATGGCCGATGCGGCCGACCTCAGCGACGAGGAGGCCGCCGGGCAGGTGTTGATCGCCCGTTACGGCGGGACCGACCCTGCGATCCCCGCCGAGCTGGTCTCCGAGCTCGGCCTCGCGGGCGTGATCCTGTTCTCCGAGAACGTGAGCTCGTTCGAGCAGGTGGTCGCGACCGCCGATGGTGTTCAGGAGGCGGTCGCCGAGACCCGTGACTGGCCCGGCATCGTCTCGGTGGACAACGAGGGCGGCATCGTACAGCGGCTCTCGGGGGAGTCGGGTCCGTGGACCACGTTCCCGCCGTTCCAGGTGGCGGGGGCCGCCTCGGGCTCACCCGACGTGGTCTCCGCCGCGTACGAGGCGATGGGGCGGGAGCTGCTCGCGAGCGGCATCACGATGGACTTCGCGCCGGACGCCGACGTCACGGTCGGACCCTCCGACGTCACGATCGGGACCCGTTCCGCAGGCTCGGACCCGGACCTTGTGGCGGACACGGTGGTGGCCGCGCTCGCCGGTTTCGCGGCTGGCGGCGTGCTCACGAGCCTCAAGCACTTCCCCGGTCACGGCAGCCTCAACGTCGACTCCCACGAGAGTCTCCCGGTCCTCGACACCTCGACGGCGGAGCTCGCCTCGGGCGATCTCGTCCCGTTCGCGGCGGGTGTCGACGCCGGGGCGCCGATGGTGATGGTGGGGCACATCGCGGTCACCGACTGGGACGAGGGTGTGCCTGCATCCCTGTCGCCCGCGGCGTACGAGTACCTGCGGGACGAGCTCGGGTTCACCGGCGTGGCCGTGACCGACGGGCTCGATATGGGCGCGCTGACGGTGACGCACAGCGACGCCGAGATCGCGGTCGAGGCGCTGAACGCCGGAGCGGATCTGCTGCTGAGCCCCGGTGACGTGCGGGCCGCCCGTGACGGCATCCTCGCCGCGCTCGAGGACGGCTCACTCGATCGCGACCGGCTCACGGAGGCCGCCGGCCGGGTGATCGCCCTGGTGCGCTGGCAGGCCGAGCTTGCGGACGAGGCGGACGTCGGTGCCGATGACGTGGGTGCGGCCGGTTCGGCCGTGGCGGCGCTCGAGGCCGCGGCGATCACGGTGGTCGCGGGCGAGTGCTCGGGTGCGCTCGCGGGCCCGCGGATCCACGTGCGCGGTGGCACCGCGGATGCCTGGAACGCGTTCGCCGACGCGGCGCAGGAGGCGGGGCTGGAGGTGGTCCCGCTCGAGCAGGAGGCCGACACCGACGTCCGGCTGCTCGTCTCGGGATCCGACGGCGCTGCCTCCGCGGACGTCGCGATCGCCCTCGACTCCCCGTACCCGCTGGCCGACTCACCTGCCGACACCCTGATCGCGGCCTACAGCACCGACGCCACGACCATGGCGGCCCTCGCCCAGGTGCTCACGGGAGAGGCGAGTGCACCCGGGACGCTGCCGGTCGCCGTCGGCGATCTGCCTGCCTCGGCCTGCGCCTGACTGCGTGGTCGGTGTCGCTCAGGCGTGCCGACCGCGCAGAAACTGCTGCTCTCAGCGTGGGAGCGGCACATACCGCGCGCTCGGCGGCGAGGGCAACGGCGCCGTCAGCGGCGGAGAAGGCGCCACGCCGAGGACGCCACGAGGAACGCGATGACGGCGACGATCGTGATCGGCCAGGACCAGCCGCTCCAGGTCCACGAGAGCTCGCTCTCGGTGCCGACGGCGAGCACTCGGATCCCGAGGAACGCGCCCTCGGCGCTGCCGCCGCCCGTGTCCAGCAGGGAGTCCGACATCCCGAACGCGTAGGCGAGTCCGGCCAGCATCGCCACGAGCAGCACGGCGCCCGCGCCGATCACCCCGAGGCTCCAGGAGGGCCGCCTCCGCGGCTCGGCCTTGACGAACTCGCGCGCGAGGTCGCGCGGTTTGCCGAGGTCCTCGATCGCGTTCGTCATGCCCACATCGGCGGCGGCATCGGCGAGGTTGGTCCGCAGCTCGCGGATGACCTCGCGGCGCCGGTGCCCGGGCATCGGGTCGAGCCACAGCTCCACATCCTGCAGGTAGCTCCAGCGGCGGAGCCGGTCGGTCAACGGCAGCGTGCTCATGAGGTCCCCTCTCGTTGCGAGGTGATCGTGGCGACGACCCGGCCCAGGTCTCCCCAGGCAGCGAGCGCGTCGCGGACGTGCGCCTCGCCGGCGGGCGTCGGTCGGTAGTACTTGCGGGCGGGGCCAGACTGCGAGGGGACCAGGCGGGAGGTCAGCTTGCCCTCGCGCTCCAGCCGGGTGAGCGTGGGGTAGACGGTGCCCGGTGCGATGCCCTCGAGCCCTGCCTCACGCAGCCGTGTCACCAGTTCATAGCCGTACGACTCCGCCGTGCCCAGCAGTCCGATCACCAGCATCGGCAACACCCCCTTGAGGAGTTGCGGGTCCCGCTCGAACGTGCCCATGCATGCACGCTATGCCAACTAGTTGGCGATGTCAACTACTGGCTATCGCACATGTGTCGAACAGGAGGTTTAACCCGGTATCACGGCCCATACCGGGCAGAACTCCCTGCTCGGCGGGGCCGAGCGGGGACGGGGTTGTTACCGGATCTGGAGGATGGCCGCGTCGACGCGGGGCGGCGGGCGGAACGCGGTGCGGGGGAGGGCGAGACCCAGGTGCAGGTGGCGCCGCTTGACGCGGCCGCGCTCGGCCCCGCGGCGTGCGGCGGCGCGCTGCAGCACCAGGTCGGCAGTCAGCAGTGAGCGGCTCGCCATCAGCGTGCGCACGAGGTCGCCGGAGCCGCCGAACGGCGGGTTGGCGACCACCCGGAACGGCCGGGTGGGCAGGCGCAGGTCGGCCAGGTCGAGGGGGAGCACGGTGACGTCGGCGTCGGCGAAGCGGTCGCGCAGCGCCGCAGCCCTGCCGTCGTGCAGCTCCACCGCGAGCACGCGCGCGCCGGCCTGCACGAGCGGAGCGGTGAGCGCGCCGTCGCCGGCGCCGAGGTCGAGCACGAGGTCGCCGCGGCGCACGCCGGCGCGCTCGACGATGCGTGCTGCCCAGTCAGCGTGGAGCGGATGCCAGCCCCACTGGCGTCGTGATCCGCGGCGATTCCCGGACACGACGCACCATCACGGTCATGAGTGCCATGGAAGTGACCGTAGGCTTGTCCGACCGACGCACGCACGATAAATACGTGCCGGCCAGGGCCGCCGTCGGTCTGATCTCGCCGGAGGAGACCTCGAAGTGAACGCGTCGGAGCGCCGTGCCGCCTACCTTGACGACCTCGGCGGGCTGCTGCGCCCCTTGACTGCGCTGCAACGGATCGAGGTGATCGACGGCGTCCGCGAGCGCATCGACAGTGCCGTCGCCGATCTCGGTCGCGAGCCCACGGACGGCGACATGGCGACCATCCTCGAGAGCATCGGCTCCGTGGAGGAGGTGGCCGACCGCGCGGTGCCGCGGCCCGCGCCGGCGACCACGCAGACCGAGGTGGCTGCGCCGTCGGGCACCAGCGACTCGGCCACGACCACCCGGCCACGCGTGTTCGACAACAAGCCGGCGCCGAAGCCGGTCCGGAACTTCGACCTCTCGAGCATCCCGGCGATGGACTGGCCGGAGGAGCAGCCGCCGCGGCCGTCGATGACGCGCCGGTGGTTGCCGTTCGTGGTGCTGCTCCTCATGGCGCTGGGCGGTTTCTTCCTGATGTTCCTGCTGCCCGCGCTGGCGCTGATCGTCGGGGCGATCCTGCTCTGGATCTCGCCGCTGTGGACCACCACCCAGAAGGCGATCGGCACGGTCGCAGCAGCGGTCGGGCTCGGCGCGTTTCTGCCGCTGCTCGCGCTCGGCGCCGGCACCGACGGCAATCCCGTGCTCGCGATGATGGGCTTCGTGCTGGTGATTCTCGGGATCGCTGTGCTGGTGTGGGTCGGCATCCGCGGCGTTCGCGCCTCCCGCGAGGTCGACGCCCAGCACCCCCAGGAGCCCAAGAAGAAGCGCTGATCCAGCGGCGCCATCAACCGATCGGTTGACCCGGCCGGATCCACCTGCGCGATGTGGTGACGCGGCCCGATCTCGATGCTGGAGGGCATGAGATCGAGTGAGGGCAGCCCGGCCGTGGTGGTCGAGGGGCTGCACAAGAGATACGGAAGCAAGGTCGCCGTCGACGAGGTGAGCTTCGCCGTCGAGCAGGGCGAGATCTTCGGGATCCTCGGACCCAACGGTGCCGGCAAGACCACCACGGTCGAGTCGATCGCCGGGTTGCGTGTGGGCGACGCCGGGCGGGTCCGCGTGCACGGGATCGACCCGTGGTCCGACAGGGATGCGATCGTCCGGGTGCTCGGGATCCAGCTGCAGGAGAGCAAGCTGCAGCCGAAGATCACCGTGA
>NZ_JBMDXJ010000553.1:0-4727 GCF_048594945.1 Pseudactinotalea sp.
TCGCGCGCGCGCTCGCGGGTGACCCGAGCATCCTGCTGGCTGACGAGGCCACCTCCGCGCTGGACCCGGAGACCACCGAGGAGGTTCTCGACCTGCTCGCCAGGGTGAATCGTGAGCTCGGGGTCACGATCGTGGTCATCACCCACGAGATGGAGGTGGTGACCCGGCTCGCGCACCGGGTGGCGGTGATGGAGAACGGGCAGGTGGTCGAGGAGGGCGCGACCTACGACCTCTTCACCGCACCGCGGACGGAGACTGCGAAGAGGTTTGTGCGGACCGTGGTGCGGGCACTGCCGGCGGGGGAGGACCTCGCACTGCTCCGCTCCCAGCACGACGGCCGCTTCTTCACCATCTCCTTCACCGACCCCGGTGCCTCCGAGGCGCGTGTGTTCGGTGCCCTGGCTCGCGCCGGCGTGGACTTCAACTTGGTGCACGGCGGCGTCGACGACATCCAGGGTCGGGTCTACGGGTTGCTGACGATCGCCGTACGTGGTGAGGACGCGGCGATCCGGCAGGCGTTCGCGCAGGTCGGACCCGGTGTGCTGATCGAGGAGGCTTTCGCGTGAGCGAGGTTGAGGCGATCCTTCCCGATCTGCTCGAGCAGACGGCGATCATGCTGCAGATCGTCGGCCTCGGCATGCTCTTCGGCGGTCTCGGCGGCCTCGTCGTGGGCACCGCCCTGTATGTGACGCGGGCCGGCGGGATCATGTCGCAGCCGGTCGTGTACTGGCTGCTGAACGCGGTGGTGAACCTGTTCCGGCCGATCCCGTTCATCATCTTCATCGCGGCGCTGCAGCCGCTGGCGCGTGTCGTGGTGGGCAAGGGCATCGGCAACGATGCGGCGACGTTCGCCATCGCGCTCGCAGCGACGTTCGGCATCGCGCGGCTCGTGGAGCAGAACCTGGTGTCGGTCGATCCCGGGGTGATCGAGGCGGCCCGTTCGATGGGTGCAGGTCCGTGGCGGATCATTCGCACGGTCGTGCTGCCGGAGGCGTTGGGACCGCTGATCCTGGGCTTCACCTTCGCCGTGATCGCTGTGGTGGACATGTCCGCCGTCGCCGGCCTCGTGGGTGGTGAGGGTCTGGGCAACTACGCCATCACGTATGGCTATCGGCAGTACAACGAGGTGGTCACCTGGTCCGCGCTCGTGGTGATCGTCATCATCGTCCAGCTCATCCAGGCCCTGGGCAACGTGCTGGCGCGTGCGGTGATGCGGCGGTAGTTCGGTGGCCCCCCACAGCGTCGAGATCGAGCGTGGGTGCCGGACCGGACAGCTCGAACTGCGATCTCCCCGCCGATCTACGATCGCGACAGGCCGAGAGCGTCGACGGCGGTGCTCACGCCCTGCTCCTGCCGCGCCTTCTCGCCCGCTTCCTGGGCACGCTGGCTGAGGTCGTCCGAGGTGGCGAGGGTGCGGATCCGTTCGGCGAGCCGTTCGACGGTGAGCCGGTTGAGCGGCAGCGGCGCCGTGCCCAGCCCTTCCTCGCGGATGCGACGCCCCCAGTACGGCTGATCGGCGATGTGAGGGACGGCGAGCTGGGGCACGCCGGCGAGCAGTGCCGCATGGGTGGTGCCGGCGCCACCGTGATGGACCACGGCGCGGGTGCGTGGGAAGAGCCACGCGTGGGGCACGTCGGAGATGCCGAGGACGTCGTCGCCGTCAGGGCCGTCGAGACCGGTCCCGGACAGCACGAGCCGCACCCCGGCCGCGCGGGCTGCCGCAGTCGCGACGTCGCGGATCCGCTCCGGCTGCACGATCGACATGCTGCCGAAACCGAGGTAGATCGGCGCGGGGCCGGCGTCGAGGAAGTCGGCCAGCGCGGCGGGCGGGCGCCAGCGCTCCGGCACCGGGAGCGTCCACGGCCCGGTGACCGTGACGCTGCTCGGCCAGTCGCGCGGCGTCGGGACCAGGAGGGGACTGGCGCCCAGGGCGGCAGGCACGGTGTCGAGGGCGCGGACGAATCCCTTCGGCCCGGTTTCCGGCATGCCGAGCCGCTCGCGCAGCAGCCGCCCGGCCTGGGTGACCGAGCGCGAGAGCAGCCAGCGCCCGATGCGAGTGCGGCTCATGTTCGCCGGGCTCACCTGCGGCATCTGGGCGGTCAGACCAGCCCGGCCATCCGCCGTCGGGTGGAAGGGGCACAGCAGCGCGGTGGAGTGGGCGACGCCGTCGTGCTCGGCGAGCGAGGTGACCGAGTCGAGGGTGAGGATGCCGCTGATGAACAGGTCGGCGGTGCCGGAGAGGGTGAGGGTGGCGTCGGCGAGCGGGCGCGCCGTCTCGGCGTACACCTCGCGCATGTGGCGCAGCTCGCGGAACGGCCGGCCGGCGGAATCGACGATCCACGCGCGCCCGGCGTCGGTGCGCATCTGGTCGTTGATCGAGACGTCCATGCGCGCGAACCGCAGCCCGTGTGCGGTGACGAGGTCTTCGGAGTCCACCGATGCCGCGATCGTGACCTCGTGTCCCGCCGCCCGGATGCCCTCGGCGAGCGGGATCAGGGGTTGGACGTCGCCTCGCGAACCTCCACCGACGAGCGTCACGCGCATGGGTCTCACCGTAGTTGAACCCATGCCCGACGGCGCTCGATGGGTTCGCGTTGGCCCTTCTGCCGGACGTTGGGTACCCTGGGCGGCGACTTGGAGACGTCGCATAGTCAGGTCTAGTGCGCATCCCTGCTAAGGATGTGAGCCCGCAAGGGCTCCGTGGGTTCAAATCCCACCGTCTCCGCAGCGAAACCCCGGTTCCCCTTGGGAACCGGGGTTTTTCGTTGGTATGATGCGGTTTGTAGGCAGCGGCCAGGAGGCCGCAAGTACGCAGGAGTACGCACCAGATGGCAGTTTGTGGCAGTAAAACTGCCACGTAGTGGACACGACGATCTGCGGAACTTGAGGGGGTGTGCGACCGATGGCACGACCAGCGACGTTGCCGCGGGGGATCAGTCTGCACGGTGAGAGGTACCGCGTCCGGCTCATGGTAGACGGGACAGTCCACTCGCTCGGGGTTTTCGACACGCTCACTGACGCTCGGGCGGCCCTCGCGATCGCCAAGGCAGACAAGGTGCGCGGCACATTCGTGCCGCCGGCGCGCGAGCGTGCCGAACGGCGAGCCGCGGCCGAGCAGGCCGAGCGCGAGTCGGTGACCTTCGAGCAGTGGGCCGAGACGTGGCTGGAGCACCTGCGTGAACAGGGAGGGGCAGAGTCGTCGATCGTCACGCACCGCTCGGTCCTGCGCGCGCATGTTCTACCGGTGCTGGGGTCGGCCCGGCTCGTGGACATCACGCCATCCGAAGTCGACGACCTGATCGCGGGCGTACGTGCCCGGCCCTCCCGGCGCAACCCCAAGGCCCGCGCCAACGGGGTGGCACCAAACGTGCTTAGGACACTGCGGGCATGCTTGAACGTAGCCGTCAAGCGAGGACTGATCCCGGTGTCGCCGGTGCAGGCGGAAGCACCCGCGCGGCGGGTAAGGCCCACCGACCCCGAAGGCGACATCGCGACGCCAGCGGAGGTCACGGCGATGACCGCGGCGATGCCGGCCCACCTTCAGATTGCGATCCCGCTAGCCGCATGGTGCTCTCTACGACTGGGAGAGGTGCTCGGGCTTCAGCGCGGCGACTTCGTGCACCTGGATGACCCCCGCCGCGCGTTGCTGCAGGTACGCCGGCAGGTCAACTCCAAGGCGCCCGGCGCACCGCTGACGCCCCCGAAGGCGGACAGCGTGCGCAATATCGCCATCCCCTCCTTCATGCTCGAGCTGCTCCTGGAGCATCTCGGCGAACATGTTGGTGAGGTACGTGATGTACCGGTGCTCGCCCACCCCAGACGTAAGCGCGAACGCGTCTCGCAGACGACTTTCGACCGGCACTGGCGTACGGCACGCGCGGCAGCTGGCCGACCCACATTCCGGTTCCACGACCTTCGCCACACTGGTCTGACCATGTACGCCCAGCAAGGCGCCACTCTCGCTGAACTCCTCCACCGCGGCGGACACACCGATGTCTCCGTTGCGCTGCGGTATCAGCACGCAACGGCTGAGAGAGATCGCGCACTGACAATGAAGTTGGCCGAGGCGCTGCGGTAGACGGATCCATCAGACACCAGGCAGGCATTGATCGGTATCGACAGGACGCCGAACGCACGCTCTCAGAAGGATCACCGAATGCTCTAGTCCGCCTGCCGAGGTCGAACTGGTCGGGCCCGTGCCTTCACGTCTCTGGTTGCGCGTGCGCGCCGGGAGGTCCGGGCCACGGTGCGGCGTCTGGTTGAAGTCCTGGGGGCTCCTCTCGCCAGATGGCGAGCGAAGAAACGCGAGCCTTGTCCCTTGCGGAGTTCCTAGACAGTCCTAAGGTGTACTACAGAAAATCGTTAGTACCGACTAGGAGGCGCTAGTAGTCATGGATCGTGCCCTCAACCCATTCAACCCCGGCGCCGGCCTCACCCCTCCAGCGCTGGTCGGACGCGCGTCAGAACTGGAGACTTTCGACACAATCGTGGCACGGACCCGGGCCGGCCTCATCTCACGTTCCATCGTGTTGACGGGGCTGCGTGGCGTGGGCAAGACCGTCCTCCTCAATGCGATGGCCGACCGGGCGGTCAACATGAACTGGTTCGTCGGACGGCTCGAGGCACGGAACGACGAGAAGGGCGCCACCTCTGTGCGCGCACGCCTCGCACGAGAGCTGGTCATCGCCGCCCGACGACTCGGACCGCCCAAGAGACTCAGCGGAAAG
>NZ_JBMDXJ010000554.1:0-17704 GCF_048594945.1 Pseudactinotalea sp.
TGGCGGTGGGTGAGGTCCCAGGTGAGACGGGGCGGTGGGACTGGACTCACCGCCGTCGGGCTGGGGTGGGACCTGGCGCACCGCTCTCGTGAGTTCAGGGATGGGGCGGCGCGATCGAGTCGCGGAGGACCGGGTCGCAGCCGAGCAGGATGTCCGAGCCGGGCAGCGGAGTGTCGCCCTCGAGGTGGGTGATCAGCGCGTCCATGGCGGCGGTGCCGATCTCCTCGTGGGGGAGGGCGACCGTGGTGAGCGCGGGTCTGAGATGGCGGGCGATGTTCTCGTCGTCGTCGTAGCCCACGACCGAGACATCCTCCGGAACGGAGAGCCCCACACGTGCGGCCGCGAGGTAGACGCCGGCCGCCACCCGGTCGTTCGCGCACAGCAGCGCAGTCGGACGCTCCGCGCGCGAGAGCACCGCGGTGGCCGCCTCGACCCCGTCGCCGATGTCCCAGCCGGTCGGGACCACCTCGGGGGCGGTCAGCCCGGCGGTCTCGAACGCCAGCGCGATCCCGGCCTGCCTCCGCGGCACCGCCACGAAGCTGTCCAAGCCGGCCAGCGCGACCACATGCCGGTGCCCCGCGTCGAGCAGCAGCTGGGCGGCGCGGCGACCGCCCTCGACCTCGTCGGCGATCACGCCCGGGATCGAGCCATCCGGGTCGAAGCAGTTCGCGAGCAGCGCCGGCCGCCCACGCAGCTCGGCCGGCGGCCGGTACTCCCGCAACGACAGCGCCGCGAACATCAGCGCATCGACCTCACGGTGCAACAGCGCCTCGTACGCCGGACCCTCGCGGTCCGCGTCGCCGTGTGTGTCCACCGTGATCAGCAGGTAGCCCGCCGCCATCGCCACGTCGGTCGCCCCGCGGATCAGCTGCCCGCCAAATGCCGACGAGGCGATCTGGTCGGTGACCAGCCCGATCGTCTGCGTCCGCTGGTTGCGCAGGCTGCGGCCCACGCTGTGCGGCCGGTAGCCGAGCTCGGCGGCGGCGTCGAGGATCCGCTGTCGCCGTTCCGGCGCGACCATTCCGGCGTCGCGCCCGTTCACCACCATCGACACGGCGCTGCGGGCCACGCCGGCTCGCGCGGCCACGTCCTTGGCAGTGGGCTTGCGGCTCATGAGAGCAGTTCTACAGCCCCAACGCGTGGACCTGCACACCGACCAGGTCGCCGGTGACCTGCCATCGCGATTCCGGGCCTGGGTAGGCACGTGTGGTGAGTGTGCCGCCGTCGCCGAAGAACACCTCCACGAGGCTGCCGTCCACGAACACCCGGCTCACGTCACGTCCCTCGGGCCAGCACGCGACACCGTCGAGGGTGAGGCCGACCCGCGCCCCACCGGCCACCACCTCGAACGCCGCAGGCAGCGACTCGAGGTCTGCTGCGCCGGTCCGCAGCCCCACCAGCTCGGTGGCCGGCCGCGCCACCACACGGTCGTCGACCACGTCGAGCTCGCGCGGGTAGGTCAGCACCCCCTGCCACGGCGCGGCGGCCAGCCGCGCGCTGCCGTGGTCGGTCTCCCACGACCAACCCCACAGCAGGACCCGGTCATCGACGGCGAGGGCCTGGGGTGCGTAGTACGCGTCACCCTCGTCGAGTCGCCCCGCTGCGCGGGGGATGAACGACGGCGGGGCATCCCCCGAGGCGCTCAGGTCACCGACAACCCAGGCGACCCCGTGAAGGCTGTGGGTTCCGTCCACGAGCTTCCAGAGGCTGATGATCAGTACCCAGTCCTCGCCGATCTGCACCAGGTTGGGGCACTCCCAGATGTCGGCTGCGGCGACGTCGACGACCACCGGGTGGTCCGAGGCCAGCAGCGTGCCGATCTCCTGCCAGTCGGTGAGGTCGTCACAGGCGTACAACAGCACCTCACCTCGGCCGCCGGGCGCGCCGGCACCCTGCACCGCCCACCGGCGCCCGCCGACGTGGAACACGAACGGGTCGCGCAGGTCCGTGAGTGCGGGGTCCCGTGGCAGGCCGGCGACCGGTGGTTCCTCGCGGGTGAACACACGCGCTTCACGGTCGCTGCGCGCCAGCACGGTGCTCGGGCGATCATCGCCCGAGATGCCGGTGAAGACCGCGGTGGGGACGCCGTCGTCGTCCACCAGACAGCCCGACCAGCAGCCACGTGCATCAGGGCCGCCCGGGCGGGGTGCGAGAGCGATCGGCTCGGTGCGCCAGCGAATCAGATCCGGGGAGGACATGTGACCCCAGTGGATGTCGGCGTGCGTGGGGCCGTGCGGATTGTGCTGGTAGAAGACGTGCCAGGTCCCGTCCACCCGCGAGCAGCCGTTGGGGTCGTTGATCCAGCCCGTGGGCGGCCGCCCGTGCAAGGTGGGAAGGGCAGGGTCGTTCACGTGTGCTCCATTCACTTGTTGCTGCCTGCGGTCAGGCCTTCACGCAGCGGCTTGTTGCCGAGGATGAACACCACCAGCGCCGGGATCATCGAGAGCACCACGCCCGCGAGCACCGTTGCGACGCTACCCGTGCCGAGGTTGCCCTGAAGGGTCACCAGGCCGAGCGGCAGTGTGAAGTTCTCCTCGCTGATCAGCATGATCAACGGCCGGAAGAACTCGTTCCAGTGGTAGTTGAAGGCGAGGATCCCCACGATGGCCAGACCAGGTGCGGCGAGCGGCGCGAAGATCGAGAAGAAGGTGCGGAACGGGCCGGCGCCGTCGAGCGAGGCGGCTTCACCCAACTCGTGCGGCAGGCCCAGGAAGTACTGGCGCATGAGGAAGGTGCCGAACGCCGTCGGGATGGCCGGAATGATGAGGGCGAGCAGGGTGTCGGCCAGGCCCATGCCACGGATGAGCAGGAATACCGGAACGATCGTCACCTGCATCGGGACCATCATCGTGGCGAGCACGAGCCCGAACAGCAGGCCCTTGCCACGGAACTCCATCTTCGCGAACACGTACCCGGCCATGGCCGCCGTGATCATCTGGCCGGCGGCGCACAGGCCCGTGACGAGGGCGCTGTTCCACACCAGCAGCCACATGTCCACCTGGGTGAACACGTCGGCGAAGGCGCCGAGGCCGAACGAGCGCGAGCCGGTTCCGGCGTCGAGCGGTGTGAGCGCTGTGACCAGCGTCCAGACCACCGGTCCGAGCGTGAGGAAGGCGGCGACTGCCATCACGACGATCTTGCCGATGCGGCCGAGGGAGCCGCGTGCGCGGTTCTGCGACGGCCGCACGGGGGCCGAGGGGAGGGTCGCGGTTGCCATGTCGGATTCCTGACTCAGCTGTAGAAGACGAAGCGGCGGGACAGGCGGAACTGCAACGCGGTCACGCCGATGATGATGAGCGTGAGCACGATGCCGATGGCCGAGGCACGGCCGAACTCGAGCTGCTGGAAGGCGGACTCGAAGATCACCATGACGGCGGTGCGGGTCGCGTCGCCGGGGCCGCCGCGGGTGAGCACGTACGGCTGGTCGAAGATCTGAAGAGCCGAGATGATCGCCATCACCGAGGCCACGAGCGTGGTCGGTGACAGCAGCGGCAGCGTGATCGCCCGGAACTGCTTGAGGCCGGTGGCGCCGTCGATCGAGGACGCCTCGTAGACGTCGCGGGGGATCGAGGCGAGGCCGCCCACGAACAGGAGGAACGTGAATCCGAAGTTCTGCCACACGTAGACGAGGATCACCACGGTGATCGCGCCGCCGCTCGTGGTCAGCCAACCGACCTCCGGCAGGTTGATGGCCGAGAGCACGGCATTGACGAGCCCGAACTCGGCGTTGAACAGGTACGCCATCACCAGCGAGACCGAAGCCGCGGACAGGATCAGTGGGAAGAAGAACGCCGACCGGAAGAACGTCCGCATCCAACCCGGCATTCGCGACTGCACCAGCACGGCCAGGAACAGCGCCACCGCGAGTTGCAACGTGACCGCGATGATCACGAAGCCGAAGGTGTTGAGGAACGACACCCGAACCGTCGGGTCGGTCGCCAGCTCGGCGAAGTTCGAGAGCCCCACGAACTCGGGGTTGCTGATGATGTCCCAGCGGAAGAACGCCAGCACGATCGAGCCGAGGATCGGGACCATCGTGAACAGGCCGAGGCCGAGCAAGGTCGGCGCCAGGAACAGCCAGGTGAGCCAGCGCGTGGCTCGGCGGTCTGCCCGCGGAACAGCGGTCGGCGCCGCCTTCGGTGCGTCGGCGGCAGCCGTGGGGACGACGGCGGTGCTCATGCGGGGTCCCCGCGGAGTTGTTCGGGGGAGCGGAGCGGAGGAGAGGAACTCCGTGGGGTGCTCATGTTGTCCTCCTCAGAGCCAGGGCGAGGTCGCGTTGGAGGGTGCCGAGAGCCGAGCGGACGCCGGCGTCGGATCGTGCCGTGACGGCGCCGACCACGTTCTTGATCAAGGCCGTCTCGACGGCGGCCTGCTGAGGCGGCGCCGGGATCGGGCCTGCCGGCAAGGTGTCGAGGGTGTCGTAGAAGACCCGCCAGTGGGACGGTCCCTTCTCGGAGTAGAAGGCCTCGGTGCACATCGAGCGTCGCACCGGCGTGGTGTTCGGCGTGGGGAACGCCAGTTGCATCCCCTCGCGCGTGGTGCAGAACTTGATCCACTCCCACGCCTCGTCCTTGCGCTGCGAGGTCGACATCATCGCGTATCCGGCGGCGCCGAACTGGTGCCGCTGTCCGTTCCACTGCGGGAAGTACGAGACGTCATAGTCCGCGGGGGTCATGCCGCCCTCGGAGAGGCCCTGGACCCAGAATCCCCCGGCGGGCGTCATGCCGATCTGACCCTGCGCGAAGCGTGCGACGAGCTCACCGCCACCACCCTGCGCCGGACTGGACCCGAGGCCTTCGGCCACGATCGTTCGCAGGTAGTCGAAGCTCTCGAAGACGCGCTCGTCGTCCGCGTTCGGCTCCAGCCAGCGGTACCCGCCGGAGCGGCCGGTCTCGCCGGGGTAGAAGGAGTCCCAGAGCCACTCGCCGCCGGGTGCGGTGGTCTCGGCGAGGAAGCTGGTGTCGTTGATGTACAGCCACGGCACCACCCCGCCCCAGAGCCGATTGGTCCAGAAGAACGGGAGGAACGAGCCCGTGTTCGCGCGGCCCATCTCGCGGGCGTAGCGCAGGAAGTCGTCCTGGTTCCAGTCGTCTGCTGGGCGTTCGAGGCCAGCGGTCTCCAGCGCGCTCGTGTTGTAGTAGACGTTCGCCGCGTTGAAGTCGATCGGGAGCTGGTACAGGCTGCCCTCGTACATGAAGGACTCGATCAGCGAGGGGTTGACGTCGTCGAAGTAGTCCTTCAGCTCGGCGGCGTCGCGCTGGATGAACTCGTCGAGCGGGTGGGCGAGCCGGTCAGCGAACAGCTGCGCGCCTTCCGGCGCGACGACCACGTCGTCCGGCGGGGTGCCTGCCGCTACCAGCGTGAGGATCTTCGCGAAGAAGTTGCTCCAGTCCTGCCCTTGGATCGGCATGATCCGCACGCCGATGTCTGGGTGCAGCTCGTTGAACGCCCTGACCAGGTCGGCGCGCGCAGCGGCGTCCTGGGCGTTGCCGAGGATCGCGACAGTGAGTACGTCGTCACCTCGCCCCGGGATGTCCGCGGCGACCAGGCGTGGGCCCGAGAGCGCGGTCCCCACCACCCCCAGTCCCGCGAGCCCGAGCACAGCTCGGCGGCTGAGATCCATTCGGTACTCCTCACAGCGTTGTGGGTTCGGCGGGTGGTCCCGCCACCTGTCCTGGCTCGTGTGCTCCGATCAGACACGTGTCAGGTCGAGCTGGCACAACGGTGGCACACAAGCCAGACACGTGTCAAGTCCGAGCTCGTTGCCGAGCGGCGAGCTCGCCGTGGGAGTCAGTGCGTGCGGCGGGGGCGCGCGCTCCGCACCGGGAGTTCCACGAAGTCCGCCACCCCTGCCCGGGGGAGAACGAGCTGGACCGGCGCGGGCATACGCGAGAGGCCCTCCGCCGTCGAGATCTCAGCGGGAGGGCCGAGTTCGAGGAGGGCGCGGCCGAGACGCATCCGGCCACCGCCGGCAGCTCGGAGATTCTTGAGCCAGTCGACGCCGGGACCGTAGGTCAGAGCGAGCGTGACCACGTCGCCGCGCCGGAACGCCAGCAGCGTGGTGTGGAATGTCCGCCCCGACCGGCGACCCACGTGCTCCAGCTCCGCGAACGGGCCGAGGCCCACCAGGTGGCGCAGTACGCGGTTCGTCACGCGCTTGTTGAGTTGAGCGAGGCGTTGCGGCAGCACCATCCCTCGATGGTGCCACGCGCGCTCAGGGGCGCGCTCGAACCAGTTCGGTCAGATCGGCGATCTGCTTCCGCAGCGCCACGATCTCCTCGTGAGTGCTCGACGGCGGAGTGTCGGGTTCGCCGGTGGCTGTCTCCGTGGTCTCAATCGCCTCGTGGGGCTCCGCAGGCTCCGCCGCGTCGTCGCGCATGTGCTGCATCGCGTCGACGATCACCGCGATGAAGAGGTTGAGCACGGTGAACGCGCTCAACAGGATGTACGGCACGAAGAAGAACGGCGCCCAGGGGTGCACCTCGATCATCGCGCGGGTGAGCACGCTCCAGTTGTCGAGCGTCATCACCTGAAACAGGGTGAACAACGACGCGGAGAGGCTTCCGAACTCCTCCGGGAACGAGTCCTTGAAGAGCATCGTGGCCATCACGCCGCTGACGTAGAACAGCAGCACGAGCAGCGCGCCGATCGAGAGGATTCCCGGCACGGCCTTGACCAGTGCCTCGACCACCCGGCGCAGTTGCGGCACCATCGAGATCAGGCGCAGCACGCGGAGGACACGCAGCGACCGCAGTACGCCGAACGCGCCCGATCCAGGGATCAGCGCGATGCCGACCACCAGCAGGTCGAACACGTTCCAGCTCGTCTTGAAGAACTTCAGCCGGCAGGCGTAGAGCTTGATGAGGAGCTCGGCCACGAAGATCGCCAGGCACGCGTGGTCGATCGCGTGCAGCAGATCGGCGTGCCTGGCCATGACGGCGTCCGAGGTCTCGAAGCCGAGGGTCGCCGCGTTGATGATGATGATCACGATGACGATGTTCTGGATCGGGGACGACTCGATCCAGCTGCCTACTCGGTCGCGGCTGTACCAGCGCTGCGGCTTGTCGGGTTCGGCGACGTCTTCGTGCTCAGGGGTCGGGCGGGTGGTCGTGGTAGTCATGTACGTCCGCAGCTGGTCGGGGGTGCTCAACGGAGGAAGAATGGCGGTCCTGGGCCGCGACGGCAAGCGGCAGAACTGCCCCGGGCGGCCGGGCGGGCGGGGCTGCAGATTGCGAAACGCGGCAGTAATTGAATGAGAGTGACCATTTGGAAATGTCGCTATTCGCATATTCGGCCACTTCAGGTAAGCCTCTCCTTGCTATCTTTTCCCGCCGCGAGAATCTATTCTGAGCGGGAATTGTTCACCCGGACTGGAGGATCATCATGGCTACCCTCGCTGAGCTGCCCCAGGTGTCTGAATGCACCGTGTCCGGCTGCTCCTACAACGACCACTCGAGCTGTCACGCAGGCGCCGTGACGATCGCGGGCGTGGGCGGCGACGCCCAGTGCGCCACGTTCATCCCGCTCAACGTCAAGGGCGGACTCGACACGGTGCTCGCCAGCGTCGGCGCGTGCCAGCGTGCCAACTGCGTGCACAACGAGAACCTCACCTGCACCGCCACTGCGGTGCGCATCGGCGCCGGCAGCGACCTCGCCGACTGCCTCACCTTCCAGCCCCGCTGATTCCAGCGACAGCGCCGCTGCAACCGATCTCGGCTGCAGCGGCGCTTCTCGTCGGATCGTGACCTGTTCGTGCTTCACGCGCGACGCGCGGTGTGCCACGATCCGATGGTGCGGGCCGAGTGCTCGCCGAGCGAGGGGGCAGGCACGTGTGTGGTCATCACAGCGGCGTGAGATCACCGGTCCGTGTCTGGCGCTCGGCTGCCTTCCCGCTGGTGCTGCCTCGTAGCGGCCCGCCTTCGCCTGCGATCGGCGTCGGCGCTCTCGTGGTCGCGCCGGTCCGCGGCCCGCGGCGCCGCTCGCGCAAGCACCGAGCACTCCGAGACACGATCACGGCATGAGCCGCGTCCGGATCCTGGTCCTGGTGCTGCTGGCGCTCGTGCTGGCGCCGGTCCCGCTGGTGGCGACCACGGCGCCCGCGCATGCCTGTTCGTGCCACGAGCTGACCTCCGACGAGGTCTGGGAGCACGCCGATGTGGTGGTGGTCGGCACCGTGACCGACCGGCAGGGTGACCCCGACGGCTTCGAGGAGCTGACCTACGAGCTGTCGGTGTCAGCCGTCTACAAGGGCACCACGCGCAGCGCGCTGACGTTCCACGCGCACGCCGACGGTGCCGCCTGCGGACTGCTGTTCGACGTCGACGACTCCGAGCGCGTGTTCGTGTTGCACGAGTACGAAGGCGACCTGATCACCAACGTCTGCACGATGTCGCAGGCGACCCCGATCCCGGACGACTACGTCGGCACCGAGCAGCCGCCCGCCACGACCGAACCGCCCACCGGTGCCGATGACGACGATGCCACCCGCACGGGCGCCGCCGGATCCTGGGCGCCGTTGTGGCTCGGACTCGGGCTAGGAGCCCTGGTGCTCGCCGCCCTGTGGTTGGTGCTGCGTCGACCCCTCCGGTAGCGGAACCACGCCCGTCACGGCCCCCACCGGGATCGGCCCGTACACGTGCGGGAATCGTTCGCTCGCGGGATCGCGCGGATCCCCGGGCTCCACGAGCACGTCGACCTCGAGCATCTCCGGGTCGATCTCCAGCACCACCAACGGTGCGGTGACATCGGCGTAGAACCGGCGAGCCACGCCCTCGACCTGGTCCGGGAACGAGGCGTGGACGAAGCCCTCCTGCGCGAGCGAACGACCGAGCGTCGACACGTCGTACGAACCGGTGACCTGCGCCCGCTCCCAGTCCGAGGCGAGCGCGATATGTCGCAGCGTGCCCAGCGGCTGCACCACCTGCACCGCGTGACCGTCAGGATCAGCGACCCACGCGATGAGAAGTCGCCCCAACCAGACGTGAGGAGCCCCGAGATCGGGTGCTCCGCCGTCGACCAATCGACGGTGGGCCGCCCGCACATCGTCGGTCCAGAGGACGACGGCGGCCCGCTGGCCCTGGTCGATCGGGTCCAGTCCATGGTGCTCACGGGTCGAGGAGGCGGTGGCGAGCCCGAGCCGGTAGCCGTCGAGCTCGAGATCGACATGGATGGGGGCGGCGGGCGCTGCAGGCGTGCGGAAGGCCTCGCGGAAGCCGACGCCGGTGTAGAAGCGCGCGGTGGCGGGCAGATCCGAGCACAGCAGCACGACCTGCGGGGAGTGGAACACGCACCGCACGCTACCGAGCCGAAACGGTTTGCGCGCCTGCCGCCGCGGCTGCCAGGATCCCGCGATGAGCGCGATCAGCGACGTGTACCCGGTCCTCGGCCTCTCGATCCGATCAGGCTCACTCGAGCTGCGGGGCCTGACCGATGACGACCTTGCGGCGCTCGGCGCGCTGGCCCGACGTGGCGTGCATCCGGCGGACCGGATGCCGTTCTACCACCCGTGGACCGACGCCCCGGTCGAGGAGATCCCGCTCGGGATGGCGCAGTACCACTGGGGCGTGCGGGCGCGCTTCTCGCAGGCGGCGTGGACGCTCGACCTCGGTGTCTGGGTAGACGGCGAACTGGTGGGGACGCAGGGATTCAGCACCACCGACTACCTCGTCACCCGCACTGGGGAGACCGGTTCGTGGCTCGGGGTCGAGCACCAGGGCGCCGGCATCGGCACCCGGATGCGGCAGGCGATGTGCGCGTTCGTCTTCGACCACCTCGACGCGGCCGAGGTGACCTCGGGAGCCTTCGTCGACAACCCGGCGTCGGTGGCGGTCAGTCACAAGGTGGGGTACGTGGACAACGGCGTCAGCCGGAAGAAGCGGCGCGGCGAGGTGGCCGACCACATCGCGTTCACGCTGACGCCCGAGGCGTTCGTGCGCGGCGAGCCGATCGAGGTGAGCGGTGCGGACGCGTTCCGCCGGTTGATCGGGCTCGATCGAGCCTGACCCGTCACAGGGCGAAGGCGCCGGCGCGCCTCACCTCCCACCCGGCGGTGAGCCCGGTGCCACGTCGTGGCCGGGGCGGGGGGGGGGGGGGGGGCCCCCGGGCGCGCCGGGGGTTGGCCCCACCCCCCCCGCACCGGGGAAGACGTGGGACCACACTCACCGGTGGGGGTGGAGGGCGAACCCCTACGTCTGCGACCCGGCCCAGAAGAGGAACCCGAACGACGCGACGATCAGACCCAGGTAGAACAGGATCTCGAGGTACCCGAGAATCAGGCCCGCGATGGCGAGCCCGGTGCCGCGCTCACCGGTGCGCTTGATCTGCGACAGGGCGAGGTGACCGGCGATGACGGCGAAGATCGCCGTCGCGCACAGGCCGAGCACGAGCGCAGCGATCGCCCACGGGTTGTAGGAGTCCTGCGGAACCAGGCCGCGGTACTCGGCGTTCGGGGAGCCGTACTGCGGGGTGCGGTTCGCGCTGAGGTAAGGGCTGGTCGGCGCATCCTCTGGCGGCACAGGCGCATCGTGGGTGCCGTAGGGCGTACTTCCTGGTTGGCTCACGGTCTCCTCCTCTGCTCCGCTTCCGCCATCGTGCCATCCGTCGCGTGACGGCGGGCGATTCCGCCGGCCCGGGGAGGTGGCAGAGGTACCCGCTTCGCGAGGGTGAGGACATGGACACCGCACCGACCGCCCGCACCGACCTGACGCCGACCACGGTCCCGTGGCTTGCGGCCGGTCACGGAAGCGTGAGCTGCTGCTCGATCTCGAAGGTGTGCTGCTCCCAGCCCTGCCACCAGGACTCGGCTCCAGCGGGCAGCTCGCCCGCAGGGACACGTGCCAGGAGGTCGCGCAACTCGCTCTTCGCCTCGACGACCTCGGTCTCGGAGGCGACGCCCTGGGCGAAGGCGGCCTCCTCGGCCTCCCAGGCGCGCCGGCGGGTGCGGATGATCTCGTCGGTGAGCTCCTGCCGTTGCGGGTCGGCCCCGGTCACGACGTCACGCGCACGCAGGTAGCCGTAGTCGACGGCGATCGTGATCAGTCCGGGATCGATCGTCACGAGGTCGTGCACGTCCACGGTCGGCGCGATCACCGTGACGCCGCGATCCCGGGCGAAGGCGATCTCGTCACGCTGCAGCTCGTCGGACATGATGCCGCTGGCGCTGCGCATGATGATCGAGAAGATGTCGGCCGTCTCGAACGACTCCAGCGTTCCCGTCCCCGACGGCGAGGCCACCACCGCGTAGCAGGTCGACACCCCCAGATGGTCGAGCACCACCTGAGCGGGCAGGTTCTCGCGGACCCCGCCGTCCACGTAGTTCTCACCCGCGAGCGGCACCGGCGGGAACACACCGGGGATGGCGCACGAGGCGCGGATCGCCTCGACCACGTCCACCTCACCGAGCTCCGGCAGCGGGACGTTCTCCCGATCGGTGAAAGCGCCCACGTTGGTCACGTAGCGCAGCTCGCCGCTCTCCAACGCCACCAGGGCGACGCGCAGCGTCACCGGTGACGCCGCCAGCCGCTCGGCATCGAACACGTGCGGCTCCAGCAGCCGGTCCACGATCGGGCCCGGCATGAACGCCGCGCGTTCCTGCACCGGTCCGCTCACGATCAGCTGCAGATCCGCGCTGGATCGGCCCGCTTCCCACAGTGTGCCCAGGGCCTCCCACGCCGTGCTGGGGTTCCACCCGCTGCCGTGCTCCTCGGCGTCGCCACGACCCGACCGTTGCCGGAGCGCGAGCACCTTGCGCCAGGTGGGCATGTGCGCGCGGAGCCGCGAGAACCAGGGGTACTCCGTGAACATGTCGCTGCTGGAGGTCATCCCCAGCCAGATCCGCTCGAGCTGAGCGAGGCTCGCGCGCTGACCCTCGTGGTCGCTGTACTGCGCGAGCACGCTCCCCAGGATCGATCCCGCCGAGGTGCCGGCGATCACCTGCGGCGTGATTCCCACCTCGTCGTAGAGGTAGCGCAGCACCCCGATCTGGAACGAGGAGCGAGCACCGCCTCCACTGAGCACGAGACCGACACGAGATCCCTGATCCCGGCTCGGGACGCCGTCGCGCTCTCGATTGCGCGGCAGGAACGGGGCCTGCCGCCACCAGCGTGCCAGCTCGCCCATCGGGTCAGACGTACGGGTTGGAGCCGGGCTCGTGCGGCTTCTGCCCGGTGGTGGGGTACCCGGTGCCCTGATAGGTGGTCGGGGCCGCACCCGGCCGGTTCGGGTCGAGCGACCCCACGGCGTGGCGACCCAGCACCACCGCGGACGCGAGCACCGCCACCCCGGCGATGAAGAACCCCGACGTGATCACGGAGATGACTGCGCTGATCGCTCCGAACGCGGGGTGACCCAAGGAATCGATCATCGAGTGAAAGAACTGAGGCATCGTCAGCGCGGCCTGCCAGATGAGGCCGATGACCGATCCGACCAGCATCAGCACGAGACCGAGCCACATCCGACCCCTGGCGGGACCCGCCTTGGGCGCCATCACCACACCGATGATCACCAGTGCGATCGGCGACAGGATCGACAACAGCAGTCCGTACACGAGTTCCCCCTCTAGGCGACGTCGCCCTCAGCCTATCCGCGGGCGGGTGGTGACACCCCGGAGAACGGCCGCTGTCGAGAGCGCCACCAGCGCTGCCAGGCCCGCGGCACCCATGCTCACGACGTACCCTGCGTGCCCGCCGTGCAGGTCGATCACTCGCCCTCCGACCGAGCTGCCGACGGCGAACCCCACCCCGATCGCGGTGCCCACCCAGGTGAGTCCTTCCGTCAGGCGAGACGGTGGGACCAGCTGCTGGACGAGCGCGTTACCGGTGATGATGGTCGGAGCGATCGCGAACCCGGTCACGAACATGGCGGCGGCGAGGACCCAGAGTGAATCGGCCAGGACGAACAGGCAGATCCCGGCCGCCAGTCCGAGGATCCCGATGACGAACCGCTTCCAGGCCAGCATCGTGAACTCGCGCGCACCGTAGAGCAGGCCGGAGATCAGCGAGCCGCACGCGAACACACCGAGCACCACGCCGGCCAGCCCGGGCGCGCCCTGCTCCTTCGCGAACGCCACTGTGGCCACGTCGACCGAGCCGAAGATCGAGCCCATCGCGATGAAGACGACCGCGATGATCACCATGCCTGCGGAACGAATGACCGAGCCGCGCTCGCCCTCTGCAGGGCGACCGGACGCCGTCGGCTCGGAGCGTCGCTGTGCGAGGAACCAGAACCCGCCGCCGCCCGCGGCGGCGATCGCGATGAGCAGACCGGCGACCGGGTTGATCGCGGCCGCGAGCGTGGTCGCGAGGACGGGGCCGACCACGAAGACCAGCTCGTCGAGGGCCGACTCCAGCGAGTAGGCCGTGTGGAGCTGACGGGGGCCGTCGACGACCTGGTTCCAGCGGGCACGCACCAGGGCGCCCATCGAGCCGACCGTGGCGCCGGCGAGCGCGGCGGCGGGGTACAGCGCCCACGCGGGGCCTTGCAGCATCGCAGCGACCGCGAGCCCGACCAGCCCGGACATCGCCACCACGAGCGAGGGGCGCATGATGCGGGACTGCCCGCAGCTGTCCACGAGCTTGGACAGCTGCGGCGCGCAGATCGCCTGCGCCACGGTGTAGACCGCGGCGACCTGACCGGCGAGGGCGTAGGAGGAGTACACCGCCTCCACCAGCAGCACGATGGAGATCGTCACCATCGACATCGGCAGCCGGGCGAGCACCCCGGCACTGGAGAAGGCCACGGCTCCGGGGAGCGCGAGGACCTTCCGATAGGGCGCGAGCACTGCCAGATTGTGCCACTCGTCAACCCATCACGCCGCCGCTGCCTCGTGCGTTCCTACGTCGGCAATGACGGTCGTAGGCTTGCCGTGCTGCGCAGGGTGACGCGGCGATCAGGACCGAGCTGAGTGAGGCGCCGTGGGCATCGTCGGGAGTGCACTGGACGGTGTGCTCCGACTACGTGCGGCGCGCGCGGCGGGCCGCGCCGCGTGGCGTGCCCATCTGGTGGTGCCCACGCGCGCCGACGTGCTCGTGGACTCCAGCCTGCAAGTCGCGAGGGTGTTCGCCGATCGCGGCCACCACGAGGACGCCGCAACCGTGCTGCGCTCGGCCGAGGCGAAGGCGAGCGGCTCCCAGGTGCGCGCCGAGCTCGCCGCTGCGCGGGCGCTCGCCGAGCTGGAGTCGGCTCGTGTCCCCGAGGACCTGGATCAGGTCCTCGAGGACGTGCTCACCGAGGCCGATCGTCACCTCGACGGCGGAGAGATCGGTCCCAGCGCCGCTCGCCTCGCCGATGCGCTCGCCCTGAGCTATCACCCGGCGCGCCACTTCGGGCCGGGTGCGTCGCCGCTGCTCAGCGACCACCGGGCATTCTTCGAGCCTTTCGAGCGGTCGTCGGCGTTCCAGGTGCTGCTCGATGACCCGCGCCCGCGTGCCCGGCCCACGCGCGAGGCGCGGACGGAACGACTGCTCGTGCTCGGGTACGACAACCGGTCTTTCATCGACCCACTTGCTGCCGAGTACCGGGCGGCGGGCGTGGAGGTGCGGGTGCTCGATCTCGCGGCCGACGCCGGTCTGCGGCCGCAGCTGTCGCTGCGATCGCTGGTGGAGGCGCGGCTGCGGTACGGTCTGGACGGAACCCGGCCACCGCTTCCCGAGCACCTCGCCGACGACCTGTCCTGGGCCGAGGTCGTCTTCGTGGAATGGGGGCACCGGGCGTTGGTGTGGGCCTCGCTGGTGCGTGGCATCGAGGCGCCGCTTGTCACGCGAGTGCACCGGTACGAGGCGATGACCCCGATGCCGCTGCTCACCGCGTGGAGCTCCGTGGAGCGCGCCGTGTTCGTGGCGCCCGCGATCCGCGCGGTGGTCGAGGCCACGGCGCCGGCGATCACGCGCGCGGGTACCGAGGTGCAGGTGGTGCCGAACCGGCTCGAGCTGGCGCGCTGCGAGCGGGAGAAGCTCCCGGGCGCCGAGCACACTCTTGCGCTGGTGGGGTGGAACAAGGTGGTCAAGGACCCCGCGTGGGCTCTGGACGTGCTCGCCGCGCTCCGTGTGACCGACGACCGCTGGCGGCTGTTGCTCGTGGGTGAGCAGCAGCCCGCGGACAGCCTCGAGGAGAGTTTCGAGTACCACGAGGACCTGACGCGCCGCATCGTCAAGCTCCGCGACGCCGTGGAGGTCACCGGGTTCTCCGGCGACGTGCCTGCGCTGCTGCAGCAGGTGGGTGTGATCCTGTCGACCAGCCGTTTCGAAGGGACTCACGAGGCACTGCTCGAAGGTGTCGCCAGCGGTGCGCTGCCGGTGGTGCGGAACTGGCCCGCGCTGCGGTCCTGGGGCGGGCCAGGCTCGCTCTACCCGCCCGAGTGGGTGGTGGACAGCCCGCAGGCGGCGGCGGCACGGATCCTCGCGGCTACGCCCTCACCGCCCGCGAGCTCGGCCGCCCGGTCGGCGCAGCGTTGGGCGCTGAGCACCATGGACTGGGACGTGGTTCGGCCTGCGTTCGACGCCGTGGTGCTCGAGCCCTGACGCGGCGGCGCCAGTCATTCGGTGCGGCTGGGATGCTGAGCACGTGAGCCCGATCGATCTGCGCAGCGACAACACCGCCGCGGCCGAGCCGTACGTGCTGGAGGCGCTCGCGGGCGTGAGCACCGGCACCGCCGCCTCCTACGGCGACGACGAGGTGACCACTCGACTGGGCCGGCGCGTGAGCGAGGTGTTCGAGCGCGAGGCGTTCGTGTTCCCGGTCGTCTCGGGCACCGCCGCGAACGCGCTGGGCCTGTCGGCGCTGTGCCCGCCGTGGGGCGCCGTGGTGTGCCACGAAGGTGCGCACATCCTCGTCAACGAGGCGATGGCTACCTCGATGTTCAGTGGTGGTGCCGCCGTGCTGGGGCTCAGCGGTGAGGGCTCTCGATTGACGACGGCGGTGCTCGCCTCGTTCTTCGAGCGCACCGCGTGGGGTGATCCGCACAGCTCGCAGCCCGCAGTGCTGAGCCTCACGCAGGCGACCGAGATGGGCGAGGTATATGCGCCGTCGGAGATCGCCTCGCTGGGCGAGCTCGCGCACAGCCGCGGCGTGCGGATGCACCTGGACGGTGCTCGCTTCGCGAACGCGCTGGCCGCGCTGGGGTGCACGCCCGCCGACCTCACGTGGCGGGCCGGGGTCGACGTGCTCAGTCTCGGCGCCACCAAGAACGGGACGATGACCGCCGACGCGATCGTCACTTTCGACCCTGACGTCGCCGCCGAGCTCAGGTACCGGCTCAAGCGCGCGGGTCACGTCGCGTCGAAGGGGCGGTTCCAGGCGGCCCAGCTCGAGGCGTATCTGCGCGACGGGCACTGGCTTGCCTCGGCCGGCCGTGCCAACGCGGCGCTGCAGCGGCTGCTCGCTGGACTGGCTCAGCTGGGGTTCGCACCGGTGGTGCCGGCGCGGGCGAACCTGGCCTTCGTGGCGGTGCCCGACGAGGTGTCTGCGCGGTGGGCTGCCGCTGGCGTGCAGTTCTACGTGATCTCGCCTGGCGTGGTGCGGTTCGTCACCAGCTGGGCAACCACCGACGCCGAGATCGACGAGGCACTCCGGCGCTGTCGGCGATAACCCGTGGACGCCGCGCGTAGCGTCACGGTGTGACCGATTGGACGATCCGTCCGTACCGCGACAGCGACGAGGCCTCGTGGCTGCGCTGTCGGGTCCTGGCATTCCTCGGCTCCCAGTACTACGACGACGTCAAGCCGAGCCGTACCGTGCTCGACGAGCCGTCGCTGGCATTGGTCGCGGTGCGGGCGAAGCCGGCGGAGATCAGCACGCCCGGGCCGGACCAGGTGGTCGGGATCCTCGACCTCGAGGCGTGGGACGACAACGGCCTGCGCCGGGCCACGATCGACACTGTCGCCACCCACCCTGACCACGAGCGTCACGGCATCGCCGGCGCGCTGCTCGAGGCAGCGACGCCGTGGTTGCGCGAGCAGGAGGTGCGCGCTCTGGACGCCTGGACCCGCGAGGATGACGCCGCCAACACCTGGTACCTGCGCCACGGCTTCACGAAGCGCGAGGAGTACCTGCACGTGCACAAGGGCTGGGACGAGGACGCGCCCGGCTTCGCCTCACCCGCCCCGCTGACGCCACCGGTCACCGCGTTCGCTCACGCCCGACTCGAGGACGAGGTCGCGCTACGCGCGACCTTCTCGCGCGTGTATCGCTGCCGCCGGTATCAGCGCGACCTCTGAGTCATCCCACCACGACGGCGGCGTCGACCTCCTCGATCGTCGCGGCGGCGGCCTCGGCCGGCGTGAGGTTGCCGAAGCGCACCTCGCTGAGATTGCGCGTGAACACGTCCTGCGCGCCGCTGGTACCGGTGGGCTGCACGGCCGGGGTGGTGCTGATCTCCGCGAGTACCGCCGTCATGAACTCCACCACGTAGGTGTCGGTCTCGGTGAGCTTGTCCTGCATCGACGCCACGAGCTCCGGGTTGGAGGGGACGCCGCGGTTGAGCAGCTGGATCGCGTTGGCGGCCTCGTCGTTCACGAGGAAGTCGACCAGCGCCGCAGCCGTCTCCGGGGCGGCGGATCGGGCGGAGATCGACCAGAACATCGACGCCTTGCCGAACAGCCCGTTCTCCTCGGCCGTGCCGGTGAGCGAGGGCGGGCGCAGCATCACGATGTCGTCGCGGCCGCTGGCCTCGCGGTAGCTGCCGAGCTGGTTGGTCCAGGCCCAGCTCAGC
>NZ_JBMDXJ010000555.1:0-5564 GCF_048594945.1 Pseudactinotalea sp.
CCCGGGGCCGTCGGACCGATGCACGCCTACACGGTGAGCGAGTTCACCGGGAGCGACTGGGTGCGCGGCGGCGACGGTGACGCCGTCGACTCCCAGGGTCAGGTGTTGTGGCCCACCCCTCTCGACGACGTACCGCTCGCACCCGCGGTCGACATCGAGATCGACGTCACGAACCTCGGCCAGGACCGGTTGCTGCTCCCCGGTGAGCCGAGGCAGCTCACGGTGCCCGCCGACGTCGCCTACCTGGCCGACTCCGACGAGGCTGTCGCACACATCGGTGGCGAGGTCAGCTACGACGTGCGCTTCCTACCGCGCGAGATCGAAGGACCGGAGCTCGAGCAGCTACGCCCGGCCAGCGACGTCGACCCCATGCTGTTGCAGGTCCCCGAGACCGGGTATCAGAGCGACATCGCCGACCTCGCCCGCTCGATCGTGGCGGAGGCTGGCGCCGAGACGCCGTACGCACAGATGCTCGCCCTGCAGAACTACTTGCGCGACCCCGCCAACTTCGTCTACTCGACGTCGATCGCGGCACCCCAGACCCCCGACGCGGTGTGGGACTTCCTCAACGATCGGCACGGCTACTGCGTGCAGTTCGCGACGACCATGATCATCATGGCTCGGACGTTGGGCATGCCCGCCCGCCTGGCGGTGGGGTTCCTTCCCGGTGAAGCGTCCTCCGACGGCGTGGTGCAGGTGACCGCGCACGACGCCCATGCGTGGCCGCAGGTGCTGTTCGAGGGTGTGGGCTGGGTGCGCTTCGAGCCCACTCCCGGTGTGCAGGCCGGGCCGCCGCCTGAGTACGCGCCGGAGACCACCCAGCCGAACACGGACGAGCCGACGTCGTCGGCGCCCTCCGCTGAGTCGAGCACGTCCCAGCGGGCCGAGACCTCGACGGCGTCCCCGACCGGTGGTGCTGCCGGCGGCGCGGACGAGCAGTCGCGTCAGTCGCCGTGGCTGCTCACGCTGCTGCTGCTTGCCGGCCTCGCGGGCATCGCCAGCGCGCTCGCGCGCAGGCACGCCCGGATGCGGGCCATCGACCTGCAGGAGCGGTGGGCGCACGTGCTGCGCCACCTCGAGCAGCTCGGCGTGGACACCGCGGCCTCACGCACCCCCCGTGCCATCGCACGTGATGCGGCAGAGCTGTTGGACCCGGACGTCGTGCCGGCACTGACGTCGCTGGTCGCCGCGATCGAGACCGTGAGCTACCGACCGCAGGCGGTGACTCGACCCGACGACGCGGAGATCGAGGCGTGGGTCGAGGAGGTCGTCGACGGGGTTCGTCGCACGCTACGCGAGCGCAGCCGCGATCCAGCCGGCGTCTAGGGATGCACGAAGAGAGGGGGCCGGTCCGCGTGCCTGGACACCGCGCAGCGGGCCTGAACTGATCAGATCCTCCCTGAGGCAGGTCGCCGCTCAGCGATCGTCGCGGCGGCGCCGGTCCCATCGCTCTTCGAGGCGATCCATCAAGGGAGCACCTCCGCCCTTGCTGCCACCGCCGCCACGGCGGGGACGGATCGGGCGCACGTTGTCACCTGCGCTGCCCTCCGGCGCGGCACCGCCGGACTTGGGCCGGCGCAGCGCCAGCAGCACACCGCCGAACATGGCGAGGAAGCCGATCAGGCTCAGCCAGACCTGCGCGTTCCACAGGCCGGCGAAGAGCAGCCCGACTCCGGCGAGCACGACGACGCCACCGATGGCCACGTGGAGCGGCCGCCTCGGCGCTCCACCCGAGATCGTTCTCGCGAGTTTGGGGTCGTCGGAGCGCAACTGCTGCTCCATCTCGTCCAGTACGCGCTGCTCGTACTCGGAAAGAGGCATGTCACCCCCACTTCCTGCACCGACGTCCGCACGGTGCAAGGTTCAGGATATGTCCCCATCGCCAGGATCGGAAGTTGGTTGGCGAACGAGCGACCCCGCGGTGACGGCAGTTCGGCCGAAACGCGCGTGAACCTCGTCCATCACGCGCTCGGCAGCACGGCGTTCGGGACCGCTGTCATCGAGTGCGACCTGCACGAACGTGGTGGCGGCATCGCTGAGCGCTTCGCACCGCACGCCCAGCAGTCGCACCCCATCGGGCGGCAGGCTCATGCCGGCGAGGAGTCGCCTGGCGGCCTGGTAGATGTCGTGCGCGACGTCGGTGGCGGCATCGAGCGTGTGCGAGCGCGAGAGCGTGGTGAAGTCGGCTAGACGCACCTTGATCGAGACGCACGAGGTCACGAGCTCGGCAGCCCGCAATCGCGCCGCGCAGCGGTGCGAGAAGTCGAGCAGGGCGGCTCCCATGTCGGCGAGGTCGGTCAGGTCCGTCGCGAACGTCTGCTCGTGCCCGATCGACTTCTCGTGCCGCACGGGCTGCACCGGCCGTGGGTCCCTGCCCCAGGCGAGATCGAGCAGGCGGCTGCCCGCGGCGGTCCCCAGCACCCGGTTGAGCATCGGCGGCGGCGTATGGGCGAGATCGGCGACCGTGCGGATGCCCGACCGTGCGAGCGTGGCCTCGGTCCGCTCCCCCACGCCCCAGAGCGCCCCGACGGGGAGCGAGTGCAGGAAACCCACTGTGCTCTCGTGCGGGATCAGCAGCAGACCGTCGGGTTTCGCGTGGCTCGAGGCAAGCTTCGCGACGAACTTCGTGGACGCGATCCCGACGGACGCGACGACTCCGAGCTCCTCGGCGACGCGGCGTCGCACCATGGTGCCGATCCTGCTGGGCGACCCCACCCGACGTCGGGCACCCGAGACGTCGAGGAACGCCTCGTCGATGCTCACCGGCTCGATCACGGGCGTGACGTCGCTCAGGATCCGCATCACGGCGACGGACACGTCCCGGTACCGGTGATGATCGGGAGGGATGATGATCGCCTGCGGGCAGAGCGCCCGCGCGCGCGTCATCGGCATGGCCGAACGCACGCCCGCCGCCCGCGCTTCGTAGGTGGCCGACAACACCACGCCACGGTGCGCTCCTCCGACGATCACCGGCAGCCCGCGTAGCTCCGGTCGGTCGATCAGCTCGACCGCTGCGAAGAACGCGTCCATGTCGACGTGGAGGATCGGCGTCCGGCTGTCGTCCTCTCCCCAGTCGCGTCGGACGTTCTCGTTGCGCGGCGACCGGCTCATGAGGCCAGCGGAGTCGAGTCTGCGGCGCGGTGGCCGTGGCCGGCCGTGCGCGCCGCGGCGGCCACGTCAGCGACGAACTCGTCGGCTGCCCACACCGCATCATCGGCGACGGCGCCGTCCAACTCTCCGATCCGCCCCGCGTCGATCGCCGCGCGTAGCTGTGCCGCGACCTCGAACCGAGCCGCCCAACGCTCCCATTCCTCACCGGCATCGGCGAGCTGCTCCCACACGCTGCGTGGACGCCCACGGCGGCGGGAGCCGAGAGCTCGGAGTGCGAGCACCGCCGACGCACTGCGGATCGCGGCCATGTGCGCGTGGAGGAACCGCATCGCGGGGTCCTCGGTCGAGTCCGCCGCGTCGAGCTCCAGGCGGGCACGCCGGAGCAGCTGGTCGACCACAGGATGAGCCGTGCCCGCTCTCAGTGTCGTGGTGGTCATGGCCCGCTCCTTCCTGCTGGCGCCTCGTTCGATTATCGAACATTCGTTCGACGAAGTCAAGAGTCTCGGCTGGCCCTACGCTCAAGGGATGGCCAGGCGCCGAGGCTCCACCGCACTCCCCGACGCACCCGTTCCGACGTCACTCGGCACAGTAGAGCTGAGGTCCGACAGTGACGGCGTGATGCTGCTGCTCGACGGCGTCGAGAGCTCTCACCTCGACCTCGACGACGCGGTCCATCTCGTGTTCGAGTACATGCAGCAGATGCAGGCCGTGCTGCGCGCTACACATCCGGGGGCCGAGCGGCTGCGCGCCCTGCATCTCGGTGGTGCCGGGTGCGCGTTCGCTCGCGCCGTCGACGCGGAGTGGCCGCAGGCACGCCAGATCGCCGTCGAGATCGATGCGCTTCTCGCCACGTACGTCCGGGACTGGTTCGACCTGCCGCGCTCCCCTCGACTGCGCATCCGGGTCGGTGACGCGCGCCATGAGCTGGTGACCTTCGTCGACGGCACCCTCGATGTGGTCGTCAGGGACGCCTTCTCCGGACGCCACGTCCCCGAGCACATGCGTACGCAGGAGTTCACCACCGAGGTGGCGCGCCGGCTACGTCCCGGAGGCCTCTACCTCGCCAACCTCGCCGACTCCCCACCGCTACGGGGGGCTCGACGTGAGGCGGCGACCGTACGGTCGGTGTTCTCGCACGTCGTGGCGATCGGTGAGCCTGGTGTCCTCAAGGGCCGGCGCTACGGCAACATCGTGCTGGCCGCGTCGGACCAGCCCGTTCACCGTGCCGGTCTGACCCGAGCGCTCCGCTCGCTCCCGGTTCCGGCCGGGATCATCGGGGAGGCGGAGATCGAGGACTTCGTGGCCGGGGCGTCGGTGCTCACGGACCCGCCGGAGTGAGACGAAACGGGCCCCGCACCGTGATGGTGCGAGGCCCGCTGCGGGGGTCGTGCCCTGCTCACATGCTCGTTCGGGAGCATGGGATCGATCAGACCACGCGAACGCTCTCGGCCTGCGGGCCCTTGGGACCCTGGGTGATCTCGAACTCGACGCGCTGCGCCTCGTCGAGGGAACGGTAGCCATCCGACTGGATCGCCGTGAAGTGCACGAAGACGTCGTCGCCGCCGCCATCCTGGGCGATGAACCCGTAGCCCTTCTCAGCGTTGAACCACTTGACGGTTCCCTGTGCCATCTCTTGCTCGTCCTTCCGGGACTTCGTGGGCCGGACCTTCCTGGCCCGACCGTTGTACCGCTGTGCCGCAATGCCTCGCCCACGTCATGCTCTGGGTCAAGCCCCGGTCAAACGTCAGAGAAACCTGCAACATCGGCAGTCTTGCACGTGGCCCCGCGCGGGCGCCAGGGTCTGCTCAGAGGTAGCGCCGGATCGCCTGCCGATACCACTCCTCGGCATCGACGAGGCCCTCCGGTGCTTGGTGGGCACGGAGCCAGGTGCACACATTCGTGCAGTCCCGCCGCAGCAGCGCGGGTGCGTGGGGGTTCGCCACCAGGTCCACGACCTGCGGCACGTCGATCACCACGAGCCGCTGCTCCGGGGTCCGCGGATCGACCAGCACGTTGTACGGCGACAGGTCACCGTGAGCCAGTCCGAGATCGGCAAGGTCGATGACGAAACGCCGCAGCTCCCACGCCCACTGCTCGGCGAGTTCGGCGCGCGGTCGCATCTCGTGCAGCCGCGGTCCCGCGGCGAGCCGCTCGCCGTCGTCGCTGCCGATGAACTCCATGCAGACCTCGGTTCCGACGATCTGCACGGGGTATGGCACGGCCAGTCCCGCAGAGAACAGCGCGCCGAGCGCGTCGAACTCGCTCCGCGCCCACTGGCTCGCGGCCGCATCGCGGCCGAAGGCGGATCCGCTGGCGATGGCCCGGCCGACCCGCGAGTCCCGGGTCCGCCTACCTTCCGTGTACGTCTGCGACCGGTGGAAGCTCGCAAGCTCCGGCGATCGGTACCGTTTGGCGACCATCAGCGTCGCCTCACCTGGGTCCCCGGTGCGCAG
>NZ_JBMDXJ010000556.1:0-2874 GCF_048594945.1 Pseudactinotalea sp.
TCTCGACCGGCTGGACACCCTGGCACCCGAGCCCCATGGGTCCCGGCAGTGGCCGCCGGAGGTCGTGTTCTTCGCTGTCGACCTCACCCAGGACGAGGGCGAACGTCTGCGCGAACTCATGCAGGAAGCACCCTCCGCCGCGGTCGTGACCGTCGGCGCCGACCTCGGCCAGGCAGCCATCGAAGCACGTGCCGGCACTATCGACGCCACCTTGGCGCCCTCTGGGATGCCGATCCAGGTGCAGCACCTCAGCCCGGAGGAGTACGCAGAGATCGTCGAGGTGCTCGGTGCCAGCTACGTGCCCGGTCCGGCCTGGACCTCAAACCTGGCGGATGCCCGCGAGCCCGTCATCGCTGACCTGCCCGATCCGGACCCGACCGAGCGGCTGGAGTCCCTGATCGAGCCGGAGTCGCTGTTCGAGGTTGAGCACACCGTGCCGCAGGTGCGCGTGCTCGGGCCGGTCGAGCTCGTCGGGGCGGACACCGCGGTGCTGTCTGGGACCGTTGGACATCTGCACGCAGCTGTGGAGATGACCGCCTACCTGGCGATGAACGACGGTGCCACGACGGAGCAGTTCGCGGCCGCCCTGTGGCCCAACCAGAGCATCAAGCCCGCCACGCGGCACTCGGCGGTGTCGCGCACCCGCCGCCTGTTGGGAATCAACACCGAAGGTGCGTGGCGCCTCAGCACGGTCACTGACGGTGCCGGCGGGCCCATCAAGCGGTACCACCTCACCGAGGTTGGCAGCGACTGGGGGGACTTCAACCGCCTGCGCGGATCGGACCCCAGCAGCACCCCGCTGCCGGACCTGCGCCGCGCCCTGATGCTGGTTCGTGGGGTTCCGTTCAGTCAGGTACGCGACGGGGTGGGTCGGGTTCGCGCCAACCGCTACCTCTGGTCGGACACCCTCGCAGTGGAGATGACCGCGAGCGTCATCGACGTCGCCTGCGAAGCTGCTCGCCGCGCGCTCCTCGAAGGCAAACCCGGACTGGCCGCCGAAGCTGCAGACGCCGGATTGCGCGCCAGCACCGACCACGAACGCCTCTGGCGCTACGCCATCCGCGCGCGGGTCCTGATGGGTGAGCACGCTGCGGCAACCGAACTCATGGAAGCCTTGACGCAGCGGCTCACCGAACTCGACGTTGACCCCGAACCCGAGACGAACATGCTCTTGGACCAGGCATCAGCAGCAATCGACCAGGCAGCCAGTTGAAGGATGAATCGACACCTGGGACGGCTTCATTCGGCGTCGGCGGCTTTGGTGATTGGGCCGATCGCTGGCACTAGACGATGGTCCCAACCTTGGTGACGAACACTGGGGCGACGGGTGCCTTCTCGGAGTCGGTCGAGATCCTGAGTCCGCAGCGACCATCCATCAACTGATGCGAGACCCACCGGGAGTCGACGATGGGTGACAGCAATTGACTTCGCCCCAGGATGGCTACGAGGTCAGGTAGCGCCACCGGTTCTGCGCCGTAGAAGTGATAGGAGCGACCGCTCATGTACAGCAGGCCGCGCAGTCCGAGGGCATGGATGGCGTCGATCGCCGAAGCCTCGCCGTCGGATCCAGGCTTGACGCCGAGGTCGAGCAGTGGGAGATGCATCGGCTGCTTCGTGTCGGCCACCACAACAGACGAGCAGAAGGAGACAAGTTCACGCGGCGAGAGATTCGCATACTCGCCGGCTCCTAGTAACTCGACGAACTCCTCGCGCCCGAGTGCTATGCGCGTTGCGCCGTCGCTGTTGTGACGCAGCGCGGCGCGCAGCAGGTCCCCCCGAGTCCCGGAGTCGGTGGTCACGGCCTTGGCCAGGAGGAACTCCCAAAAGCCGAATCCGCGCGCCTGGTGTTCGTCACGGGCTGGGTCCGTGAGCGACTGCGCTAGGGGCGAGACCTCGCCACCTTGGAATGAAGGACGCCGACGAAGCACGTTGAGCTCGATCGTCTCGACGCGCGCCTCGAGAAGCAGGGCCGGCAAATGATCAGCGAGCCCAGGCCGAGGTTCGACCCCAGCACCCTCGACCTCCCGATCGAATGCCCTGGTTTGGCCAGTTGCTTGCCTGCCTGAGAGAGGCTCGCCACCCATGCCTACGCCTCCACGGTTCTTGGGCTGGTTTTCCAGTCGAAGGCCTGAGTCGTCGCAGCAGCCCATAACTGCGTGGCTTCTGACGAATAGTCTGGGTTGATCCGCCGGGCGAGAACGAGTGCAGCGACCGTCTTGTGTCCGCTCTGCTCCAGAGCGCAAGCAGCGCTGTTGAGGCGTGAGCCGGTTGTGTAGACGTCATCGAGAAGGAGAATCCGTGATGGCGCGTGCGTCATGACGACCCGGTACCCATCGGGGCTCGGCCTGCGGAAGCCCAACTCTCCCGGTCCGCGGGCGAGCAGTTGCAGCCGTGGGAGGTCGAGTTCAAGCGAGTCCACCACAGCCTCAAGGGGATGTGGAGCAGGACGCTCGGTAGACGGGACCACCACTATCCCATCAATCCCGCCCGAGACCTGCAAAAGGGACTCGCCGTGCTCCATCAGGTAGCGACCCAGCATGGAGCGCACCAGACGAACACACGCGGGGTCGAAGGGGTCCTCATCGTCTTCCCGGCCCTTGTACCGGGTTAGGGCATTCCGAAGTGGCGAAGGCTTGCGGTAGAGCGAGATGACCGATAGGCCGAGTGGATCGCGATCGAGCGCGGTGCGCACTTCGAGGCAGTTCTCGCAGAGGATGGAAGTTAGTTCTCGGTCTCTGACGCGGTTGTGGTCATCCAGGTGGGTGCTCCGGCATGCCCGCTCGGACAGCCGCCCGTTCGGTGTCCAGGTACTGCATCGATCACAGACGTGGGCGCCGTTCGCGGGAGGAGTCACCAACGCGGGCACGAGCCTTT
>NZ_JBMDXJ010000056.1:0-1651 GCF_048594945.1 Pseudactinotalea sp.
GCCGAGGGCACCACGTTCTCGATCTCGATCACGTCGCAGGTGCCGGCCAACTTCCCGCCCGGGGTCGTCGAGTTCACCAACGTCGCGAGCACGACGGCGGACAACGCTCAGCCGGTCAGCGACGACGTGACCGCCACGATCACGACCCCACGTGAGCTCGCCGTCGAGGTCAGCAAGGAGTGGTCGCCGGAGACGGCCACGTGGGGGCCGGGAACGCCGTCGACCATCAGTCTCGGCGTCACGAACGCCTCGAACGGCGCCGTGTCGGCCCTCGTGCTGCAGGAGCCGCAGACCGCGGTCGACGGCGCTGCCGCCTTGGACGCGAGCAATCCGTTCGTGCTCCACGACTTCGCCGGCTTCGGTGACACCTCGCTGCCCTCGGGGTGCGATGCCGTGCAGGTCGATGTGTACGTGTTCGACGGCGTGGCGTGGAGTTGGGTGGAGGGCTCGCCTGCCGCGGCTCCCGCGCTCCCCGCCGGGGTCGCCGAAGGCGATGTCGGTGGCCTTCGGTTCACCTGCACCGGTGAGCTGATCCTGCCGGACGAATCGGTCACGATCGATCTCGAGCTGACCCAGCGCGTGACCGACCGCAACACGGACGAGTCCTTCGAGGACGAGCCCCGCACGACCGACAACACGGCATCCGGCCAGGCGCTTGTCGAGGGCATGGACCCGGCCACGGACGAGGCGAGCGCCTCGCACACGATCCAACCCGTGGTGCTTGCCGCCACCGCGTCCAAGGACATCGTGCCCAGCCGCATCCCGGCCGGCGACACCGCGGAAGCCAGTATCAGCGGCAGCAATGCCTCCTCCGATCCCGTGCATGAGCTTCGCATCTCCGACCTCGACTACTTCACGGCGGAGGTGACGTTCGGCGGCTTCACAAGCGCTCCGACCTGGCCGGCGAACGCCACCTCGGCCACGTTCGTGTACTACCCGCTCGAGGGCGGTGACCCGGTATCGGTGCCCTTCGAGGAGGGCGAGATCCCCACGGTCCCCGCCGGGGTCGACATCGCCGGCTTCGAGCTTGTGTACACCGCTGACGGTGACGACATCGTCGCGGGCGCCGACGTCGCGGCCTTCTTCACGATCGCGACCGATCCGAACATGACCGCTGACCCCGAGGTCAGCACCCTCAATGAGGTCACCGCGACCGTCACGACCGAGAGCGGGCGCTCGGAGTCCGCGAGTGATGAGGACGATCTGACGATCGTCGAGCCGGCGATCAACGTGACGCTGGAGAAGTCCGTGCTGCCATCGTCGCCGGTTGAGCCCGGCGAGCGCGTGGTCACCTCGCTCACGTCGACGACGTCGGCTGAGTCCGAGTATGTGGACCCGAGCGAGATCGTCGTCACCGACGTGTGGGACGGCGCCGCCGACGGGTTCTGGAACGCCTTCGACCTCACCGGAGTGGCCCCGACGCAGGTGCCGCCGAACACCACCCTCGTGGTGGAGGTCTACGTCGATGGCGCTTGGGTGAGGGTCGAGACCTTCGCCTCGCAGCCCGACCCCCGCACGGTGCAGCTCTCGGCGGCGCAGATCGAGGCTGCCATCGCACCCGCCGCCATCGAGGACGTCACCGGCATCCAGTTCACGTTCACGGCCGACGACGCCTTCCCCGCCGGCACCACCGTGCAGCCGAACCTCACGT
>NZ_JBMDXJ010000057.1:0-14431 GCF_048594945.1 Pseudactinotalea sp.
GGGGGGGGGGGGCGGGCGCCCCCCGCGCCCCCCCCCCCCCCACGCCGGTCATCCGGCCGGGGTCAGGTTCCGGACGACAAGCAGCATGTCCGGGGTCTGGAACGGGGCACCCAGGGCGTAGGGGTTGTCCTCGTTCGGGAAGCCCTCCCACCGGATGGTGTTGTACTGATACCAGTTCGGCGCCTGGATCATGGGAACGACCGGCATCTCGTCGACGACGATCTGCTGCAGGTCCGCGAGCGCCTGCTGCTGCTCCTCAGGGTCGTTGCTGGATGCGTAGGCATTCAGCGCGGCGTCCGCGTCGTCGTCGTAGAACCGACTGAAGTTCTGGTTCACGCTGCCGCCGTCGGCGGACCGGTACTCCGAGCTCATCATCGCGCGATACACGTCGAACGGCGTCTGCCCGATCGCGACCGAGGACAGCGTCATCTCGAAGCTGCCTGCGTTGCGGGTCTCGACCCAGGACTCGAAGGAGATGCCCTGCGGCGACACCTGGATACCGATCTTGGCGTACTGCTCCTCGAGGAGCTGGCTGATGGTCACCCAGTCCGCCCAGTCCGACGGGATCTCGAGCGTGTACGACATGGGATCGCCCGCCGGTGTGGTGCGGATCCCGTCCGAGCCCATCGTGTAGCCGGCCTCATCGAGGAGCGCGTTCGCGGCGTCGACGTCGTAGCTGAAGGCCGCGTCCGCGAGCGCCGGATCGAGCGAGGTCTCGTAGGCGGGCAGCGGCAGCCCGGTCGGATGAGCCGGCGGGGTGTAGCCCTGCATGGCGACCTCGGAGATCTGGTTGCGATCCATGCCCAGGCTCAACGCCTCACGCAGCGCGGGGTCGTCGAACGGCGCCTGCTCGTTGTTGACGGTGAGGCTGACCAGCCCGCCGCCGGGGTACCAGTAGCCGCGATGCTCAGGGTCGCCGTTGACGAAGATCTCGTCGATGTTGGCGACGAAACCACCGGACCAGTCGAGCTCGCCGCCCTGCAGCTTGGTGGTGAAGGTTTGCTCGGTGTTCGCCGGGTAGCGGATCTCCTCGACCTCGATCTCGTCGGCTGCCCAGTAGCTGTCGTTCTTCGCCAGCGTGTACAGCTGCTGGTCGAAGCTGCCCACCACGAACGGGCCGGTGCCCACCGGCTCGGCGTTGGTGAACTCCAGCGGGTCCTCGACCTCGCTCCAGATGTGCTCGGGAATGATCACCGTGTTACCGATGGCACGCTCGAACGCGAACATCGACTCACCGAACGTGATCTCGACCGTGGTGGGATCGATCGCCTCGGCCGAGGTGACATCGAGCGCAGACAGGTTGGTGGCCGGCTGCTCGACGAACAGGTTGAACGTGAAGGCGACGTCGTCGGCGTCGAAGGCCTCGCCGTCGGACCAGGTGACGCCTTCACGCAGCGTGTAGGTGATGGCGGTGCCGTCATCGTTGAACTCGCCTTCCATCGCCAGCCACGGCTCGGGCTCGTCGACCATGGGCGTCGACACGAACAGAGGCTCGTAGATGAAGCCGCGGGTCCCGATCAGCACCGTGGAGGAGAACGGGTTGAAGTTCTCCTGGTAGGAGTTCGCCGAGTTGGCGTGGATCGTCAGCGGCGGGACCTCGCCGTCACCGCCACCCCCGCCGCCACCGCCGTCGCCACCGCCGCTGCAGGCGGTGAGGGCGAGCGCCGCCGCAGCGGCGCAGGCCACGGCCCTCGTGATCGTTGCTCTCATGGTGAGTTCTCCTTCGAGCTCGTCGGGATCAGGTCGCGTCGCATCACGTCGAAGCGACGGGTCACGGTGAATCCGGTGCGCCGGTACAGGTGGCCGGCGGGTGAGTCCTCGCCGGTCCAGAGGAACCAGGCGTGGTGAGCGCCCTCAGCGCGCATCGCGGTGAGGGTGTCGTGGAGCAGCACCTTGCCGAGGCCGGTCCCCCGCAGCGACCCCGCGACACCGAACGGGCCGAACCGCTCGCGCAGCCCCCGGTAGGCGCCGAAGATCGCGAAGCCGCACACCCCGTCCGGGCCGCGGACCACGCGCAGGCGCGTGAGGTGGCCGTGCCGGATCAGGGCCTCCCGCACGGCGTCGGCCCAGTCGGGTGCGAACTCGGTGCGCGCGAGCTCAAGCACGGCGGGCAGGTCGTCGTAGCGGGCGGCGCCGACGTCGTATCCCGAGGCACGTCGGTCCGCGGCGAGGCTCAGGATGTCGGCCGGCAACTGATAGGTGCTGAGGTCGAGCGACATCGCGGCTGCGGTGTACCTCTGCTCGAACCCCTGCGAGCGCAGCAGTGCGACGGCCCCGGGGTAGGCCTCGGCGTCCACACCCGGCAAAAAGTAGGCGCGCGGGTAGCCGCTGACCTCCGCCCAGGCTGCGCCGCGGGTGCGCAGCGACTCCACGGCGCGCTCGAGCAGGCGCGCTCCGATTCCCTGGCGCCGGTGATCGGGGTGGACACAGCCGAGGGTGATCCACCCTCCCGTCACGCTCCCGGCGGGAGCGGCGGTCGCGTAGACGAACCCGACGGGCCGACCGTCGATCTCGGCGACCTGCAGGCCGTCGGCGGTGAAGGCCGGATCGAGCAGCACGTTCTCGGCGAACCAGTCCTCGTCGACGGCGTCCTGCGGGCTGGCGACCCGGAGCAGCTCCGGCAGCGCCTGAGCGTCGCCGTGGCGGTGGCTGCGATAGCCGATGGCACTCACAGGGCTACTTGGTCGCGCACCGACGCTCGCTCCGGTCCTCGCTTCGCTGCGGTCCTCACTCGCTGGTGCACTCACAGTGCCTCCACCCGGGGTTCTGCGTCAGCGAGGGCGACGGCGGCCGGGACCCGGGCGAGTGCGCCGCGGGTGGTGAGCTGGGCGTCGTAGTAGTCGATGTAACGGAATCCGTAGGTCTCGCCGCGCGCGAAGGCCTGGCCAGCGATCGCCTCGCGCCAGCGCCGCCTGGCCTCGTCCTCGATCGCGACGTACGCGGTGGCGCTGAAGCCTTCGGCGTCCTCCCAGTTCTCGGTGCGCAGCACCCTGCCGACGCCGTGGCGGCTGCCCTCAGCGGTGTCGCTCTCCTCCCAGCCGGGCAGGCCCGCCAGGAAACGAGCCCGGTCGGCGGCCAGGCTCGCCTGCTCGTGGTCGCGGTGGATGCTCCGCGGCCAGTGCGAGAGCAGCAGCTCCGGGCGGATTGCGCGAATGTCGCGGGCGAGCCGCGCGGCGACGTCGTCGTCCGCGGTGAGGAAACCGTCGGAGATGTCGTCGTAGACGATGATCTCGGCGCCGATGCCGGCGGCGAATGAGTGGGCCTCGTCGATCTTCTGCTGCCGGTAGTCGTCGATGCTCATGCGGGGGTGGCCGCGCTCCCCCGGTGTCAACGCCAGCAGCACCGACCGGCCGCCGTCGAGCACGTTCTGGGCGAGGACCGGGCCGGCGGCGAGGTCCATGTCACCGATGTGGGCGCCGACGGCGAGGATCGTGCGCGGCGTCATGGGTTCTCCTCGAGGCGGGGGTACAGCAGCAGGTCTGGGCAGATCCTGGCGGCGACAGGGCTGGCGGCGAGCACCTCGTCGAGGCTCGCTCCGGAGTCGATCCCCTCGCGCAGCGTCGCCGATCCCCAGAGCAGGTCCAGGAACGGCGGCCGTGCCGGGTCGTGCTCGCGCCACAGCTCCTGATCGGGGTACAACTCGGCCACGGTGCTCAGCAGCGTCCATCCGGTCAGGATCGGATCGAACGCGTCGGCGTCCTGGACATGGAGCTGGACTCCGTGCACGGTCTGGTCCGCGAAGGCATGGAACGTCGGTCGGAAGACGGCCTCGCGCACGGCCAGGCCCGGCAGCCGGTGCTCGCGCATCGCCGCCGCGAACCGCGCATCGGTCCATGGTGCTCCGCAGAGCTGGAACGGCTTGGTGGTCCCGCGCCCCTCCGAGAGCGTGGTGCCTTCCAGGAGCCCGGTCGCGGGGTAGAGCAGTGCCGTGGCCGCAGTGGGCATGTTGGGCGAGGGCAGCACCCAGGTGTCGTCGGCCGCTTGCCGCTGGCCGTGCCAGCCGCTCATCCCGACGACGGTGAGGTCCACGTCGGAACCCGTGGTCTGCGGGACGTGCTCGGAAGCGAACCAGCGAGCCAGCTCCCCGAGCGTCAGCCCGTGCTGCAGCGGGATCGAGGTCCGGCCCACGAAGCTCGCGCAGGCGGGCTCGAGGCCGGGACCGTGCACAGTGCCGCCGAGTGGGTTGGGACGATCGAGCACGGTCACGCGGCGGCCGAGCCGAGCGGCAGCGCACAGCAGGTCGAAGAGCGTCCAGGTGTAGGTGTAGAAGCGACACCCGATGTCCTGGAGGTCGACGACGATGTGCTCAGGCGCCCCGCACAGCAGCGCGTCGAGCTGCTCGCCGGCGACCCCGTAGGTGTCGAGAACGGCGATGCCGGTGGCGGGGTCCTCGCCGTCACCCTCGCTGAGGCCGGCCTGGACGGCGCCCCAGTAGCCGTGCTCCGGTGTGAGCAGGGCACCGATCTCGACGCCGGCGGTCAGCAAGGCGTCGACGCCGCGGCCGAGGTCCTCGGTGACGCTGGTGTAGTTGGCGCACAGGGAGATCGGGCCGGGACCGAGGAGGCCCGGGTCGTCGAGAGCGGCCTCGAGACCGGTGCTGCTCGAGCGTGCTGCCGCCGTCATCGAACGGATCCCCCTGCCACATCGCGCGGATTGAGGTAAGTACGTTACACACATTCGCCTGATTGGTCACCTGTTTACATTAGCGATGAACGGTGCTAGGTTCCGACGCTCGACGTCGACCCAGATCGTGGAAACGGAGTGGTTCCCTTGTCCCGGGACCGAGACGACCGGTCGCTCGCGCTCAGGGTGCTGCTGCCCGGGTTCACCGGCACGACACCTCCGCCGTGGTTGCTTCGCGCCGTGGAGCACGGTCTCGGTGGGGTGGCGCTGTTCGCGCCCAACACGCCCGACCTCCAGACCACGCAGCGCCTCACGTCGCGGCTGCGCGAGGCCGGTCCGGCGATCGTCGCCACCGACGAGGAGGGCGGCGACGTCTCGAGACTGCAGGCCATGACCGGCTCGACGTTGCCGGGGCCGGCCGCACTTGGCGCCGTCGACGATCTCGACCTGACACGGCGGGTGGGCGCGGCACTGGGCAGGCTGCTGACCTCGGTGGGCGTCGATCTCACGCTGGCGCCGGCGATGGACGTGGCCTCGGAGCCCCGCAACCCGGTGATCGGAGTGCGCTCGTTCGATCCGGATCCCGCGCTCGTCGCCCGGCACGGTGTTGCGATGATCGCCGGACTGCAGTCCTCGGGTGCGGCAGCATGCGCCAAGCACTACCCCGGGCACGGCGACACCACCGTCGACTCCCACCTGACGCTCCCGTTGCTCGAGATCGACGAGGACCTGCTCGCCCGCCGCGAGCTGATGCCATTCGAGGCGGCGCTGGCGGCCGGGGTGGACGCGGTCATGACCGGCCACCTGCACGTCCCGGCGCTCGGTCCCGCACCGGCGAGCCTGGAGCCCGCGGTCACTCAACGGCTGCGCGCGAGCCCCGGCGGCGAGGACGCGGTGGTGATCACCGACGCCCTCGACATGCGCGCGGTGACCGGCCCGCGGCTCGCCGGGCTCGGTGAGGTCTGCGTGCGCGCCCTGCAGGCGGGCGCGGACCTGCTCTGCCTCGGGACCACGAACGGGCGGGACGACGAGGCGATGCTGACCACTGCCGTCGATGCGGTGGTCGACGCGCTGCGAGACGGGCGGCTCGCGAGCGAACATCTCGAGCGATCCGCAGAGCGGCTGGCCCGGTTGCGTGCTCGCCGTTCCACGCCGGAAGACCTCGATCCCGGTGCCTCGCTGGCAGCGTTGTCAGCCGTAGGCGCCGAGGCGGCACGGCGTGCCACCACGCTGGTGCGCGGAGATCTGGGCACGGTGCGCGGGCGGCTCGGCGCAGGTCCGCCGTCGCTGCAGGACCGGCGCCGTCCGGCAACGACGGCGAGCGGTCGCTTGGCACCTGGCTGCGCCACGGCACTCGGCGCGTGCCACCCGGGAGCCGTCCTTGTGCGAGCTGACGCCGATCCGGAGGGCTGGAAGCGGGCGCTGGACGTGATCGACGGGCGCACCGCCGTGCTGGCCCTCACGCGCGAGCCGATGGCCGATGAGGCCGAGGCAGCAGATCTGCAGCACGTCCTCACACGCCGACCCGACGCCGTGGTGGTGCACGGCGGGGTACCGGCGGGCGCGCCGGACGCGACCACGCTGGTGCTCGCGCACGGCGTCGGCCTCGCGAACGCGCGCGCCATGCTCGAGCTGCTGGAAGGGCGTTGACGTGCGCGTGCTCGCGCTGAGCTCCGGGACCTCGGTGGACGCGATCGACGTCGCGCTGGCCGATCTACGACCGGACGAGCAGGAGGTGACCACGCTGGTGCTGACGCCGCTCGGGCATCGGGAGGTGCCGTGGCCCGGCGAGCTGCGCACCCGGCTGCTCGAACTGGCGACGAGCGCGACCGGACCGGGGACCTGGTGCTCGCTCGACACCGAGGTCGGACGCGCGTTCGGCGACGCCGCGGCGGACGCGCTCACGACCCTCGGACCCGCAGATCTGGTGTCCTCACACGGACAGACGGTCTTCCACGACGTTGTCGACGGCGTACCGCGCGGCACGCTGCAGATCGGTCAGGCCGCGCAGATCCATGCCTGCACGGGTCTGCCCGTGGTGTCCGATCTGCGGGCGGCCGATGTCGCCGCCGGCGGTCACGGCGCGCCGTTGGTGAGCCTGCTCGACGCGTTGCTCTACGCCGACCGCCCCACCGCGGCGATCAACATCGGCGGGATCGCGAACATCACCGTGGTGGGTGCTGACAGGGTGGTCGCCGGCGACACAGGACCGGGCAACGGGCTCCTCGACCAGGCCTCTGCGGCGCGTGGCGCGACCCATGACGTCGACGGCCGCTGGGGGCGCGCGGGTACGGTCGACCAGGCTGCGCTCGCGTGCCTGCTGGACGACCCCTACTTCGCCGCGCCGCTGCCGCGGAGCAACGGGCGCGAGCACCTCGACCTCGCATGGGCCTCGTCGCGCCTGCGTGCGCGCGGAATCCCCGCACCGGTGGGAGACGACCTGTTCGCGACGCTCGCCGAGGTCACAGTCCGCACTATCGCCGACGGCGTCGAGCAGGCGTGCAGGCAGGCGGGGTTGTCCGGCGCACCGGACCTCGAGCGTGTCCTGGTCACGGGCGGCGGCCTGCGCAACCCGGTGCTGATGGAGGGCCTGCGCGCTCGACTGCCGCAGCTGCGCGACGAGGTGGAGATCGGGCTCGACCCCGACGCGAAAGAGGCATACCTGTTCGCGCTGCTGGGCTACCTGTCGGTGCACGCGCTGCCTGGGACGACACCGGTCGAGCGCGACCGGCCGCAGGGGCTCCAGGTCACGGGCGCGGCCCGGCCGGTGGTCTTGGGATCGCTGACGCCACCGGTGCCGGTGGCCGTGGATCCGGCAGTGGACCGCCCGAGGCGACTCCGGATCGGCTGAGCCGCCGGCGGACCTCAGCGGTGGATGAGGTCGAGCCAGTTCGATGGCACCCGACCGGCCGGCTCGGGTGCGGGCTGATCGAACGTGCCTGAGTGAATGGATCGCTCAGTACCTCTCGGCATGGCGTCGGCAACAGCAGCACTGTTCACGACAGTGTCATGGCATGAGGTGGACGGCGGTCGGGCTCGCGGTGCTGCTCGCCCTGGCTGGGTGCGCCGGCTCGGGCGACGACACCCCCGCGGACGCGTCGCCTCCTTCGGTCGTCCTCACCACCGATGACGGCGAGATCGAGTTGGCCCCCTGGTCCTTCTGCTGGAGCGGGAACGGCGGCGGCGCCTGCGGTGACGGCTTCGAGCCCGAGGACCCGCCCGCAGTCGGGGCGCCGATGCGCGTGGACATCACGTACGCCGAGAACGGCTGGCTGTTCGACGCGACCTTCACGGAGGTCACGGACGACCCCTGCCCGCTGACGCTCACCACGACCGCCGAACCCATCGGCGACGGCGTGCACCGGCTCGAGCCTATCGGCCCGGCCGGCGACTGGCAGGTGCGGCTGTTCGGCACGGGCCCCCAGGGCGACCTCTCGGTGACCTTCGTCTGGACCACCTCGTCGGCTGCGGACATCGACATCGTGGCGACCGAGACCGTCTGCGCGAGCTGAGACCCGCCCGGCTATCCCCAGTTCAGGCGGTGCGGAGGGGTGGGGATGACGCCGTCCTCGACGGCCCGCCGGTACAGGTCCACCTTCGTGTGCGCGGGCCGATCGTCCGCGGCGTACTTGAGCCGGATCCGGCGGATGTGGTCGAGCACGGTCTCCCGCCCGATGCCGAGCAGGCGTGCGACACGATCGGCCTTCTCGCCGGAGGCGTACAGGCGCAGCACCTCGGTCTCGCGGTCGGTCAGCCGTACCGAGGAGTCCGGGTCCGCGTCGATCGCCGCCGCCCAGTCCGACGACGCCGCCACGGTTCCCGCCGCGACCCCACGGATCGCCGCCACGAGTTGGACCCCGGGCTCGGACTTGCGGACCATGCCGTGCACGCCGGCGCGAGCGGCCGCCCGCACGAGGCTCGCGTCCTCCCCCGAGGTGTAGGCGAGCACCGAGGCGCCGATCGCGAGCAGCGCGCTGACATTACCGGCGGGGTCCGAGCCATCGGGAAGCCGCAGGTCGAGGATCACCACGTCGAGATCGACCGCGTCCGCCACCAGGGCGGGCACCGATGAGGCGATCGCCACGACCTCGAGGTCCGGCGTGGCGCCAAGCAAGGCTCGGATCCCCACGACCACCACCTCGTGGTCCTCAACGATCCCGACTCGAATGGGAACCACTGCCCGCCTGTCGTCGCGCTGACCTCCCCGGTAGTTGATCCTCCCACTACTTCTGGAAATTGACCACCAGGTCGACGAGCAGTCTCGCGCCGAAGCCGGTCGGCCCGCGGTTGACCCAGGCATCGGGAGCCGGCGCCTGGGCGGTCCCCGCGATGTCGATGTGCGCCCACGGCGTCCCTGAGACGAAGCGCTCCAGGAACAACGCGGCCGTGATCGCGCCGGCGTTGGGGCCGCCGAGGTTCTTGAGATCGGCGATGTCGGAGTCGAGCTGCGAGGCGTACGACGCGATCAGCGGCAGCTCCCACACCAGCTCGTCGGCGTGGTTACCGGCCTCGCTCACCGCCGCCACCAGCGCCGGATCATTACCCATCACGCCCGCGACCTCGGTGCCGAACGTCCGCAGGCACGCACCCGTGAGCGTGGCCACGTCCACGATCGCGTCGCAGCCCGCCTCCACCGCCAGCACCAGGGCGTCCGCCATCACGAGCCGCCCTTCAGCGTCGGTGTTGATCACCTCGACCGTGGTTCCGCCTCGCATCGTGAGCACGTCGCCGAGCTGCATCGCCGTGCCCGAGGGCATGTTGTCGGTGCACATCAGCCAGGCGTCCACACGCGCCGGGCACGCCAGTGCGGGCAGCACCAGCATCGCGGCGAGAATGGCGCCGGCACCGGTCATGTCGTTCTTCATCTGCGAGTGCGACTCGTCGCCCGGCTTGATGCTGATGCCGCCCGAGTCGTAGGTGATGCCCTTGCCGACCAGCCCAAGATGTCCGGTCGGCTCACCGGCCGGGGTGTACGTGAGGTGGACCATCCGGGGCTCCCGCTCGGAGCCCCGGTTCACGCCCAGCAACCCACCGCACCCCAGGTCGACCAGACCCGCCAGGTCGGTCACCTCGACATCGAGCCCGACGGCGGAGCCCAGCTCCGTCGCGACCTCGCCCATCGCCTCTGCCGTGAGCAACGAAGCCGGGCAGGCGGCCAGGTCACGACTGACCAGGGCTGCCCGGGCGGTCACCAGGCCGCGGGCTGCGCCCGCGGTGACATCGTCGCCGTCGCCGTCTGCCGGCACGAGCACGATCGAGGTGACGGCGACGGGGTCGCCGGGCTTCGCCGTCGAGCGCAGATCGAACCGGTGGCGAGCGAGCAGCACGCCCTCGACGATCGCGGCCGCGGCCGCGGCCACCCCACCGGGAAAGGGTGAGGGCACGTGCATGGCGAGCGCGGCGTCGGCCGGGACCGCACGTGCGAATGCTGCCGCGGCGTCGCGCACCGCCGCCGCGTCGAGCGAGCCCTCCTCGCCCAGGCCGACCGCGACCCGCGCGGGTCCCTGCTCACGCGGCTCGGCGAGCGTGGACCCGACGGCGCCGGTGTACCCGGCCCGGTTCAGGGCTTCAGTGGTGGCCTCCAGCGCGGCCGGCACGTCACCGCCGGCGAGTATCGGGAAGCCGACCGCCTGGGCGTCCTCGCCGTCACCGGTCGTGACCGAGACGTCGGCGAACCAGGACGGCGCCAGTCGGGTGACCGGTGTCGCTGTCGGAAGCGGTGGGGTTGTCATGAGGACCTCCGGACTAAGTGATCTGGACGGGGGCGTCCGGCCCCCACGGGATGCCGAGCAGGAACCACGCGACGAAGAGCACGGTCCAGGTGAGCAGGATGACCACGGTGTACGGGAGCATCAGCGAGATCACCGTGCCGAGCCCGGACTTCTTCACGTAGCGCTGCGCGATCGTGACGATGAAGGGCAGGTAGACCATCAGCGGCGTCACCACGTTCATCGGTGAGTCACCCACCCGGTAGGCCGCCAGCAACGTCTGGGGTGCCACACCGAGCGTCGCGAAGATCGGGATGAACACCGGGGCGAAGATCGCCCACTTCGGGATCAGGCCGGGGAGGATGATGTCGAGCAGCAGGATCACCAGGATGAAGGCGACCAGCAGCACGAGCGCCGGCACCTGAGCCTGTTCGAGCAGGCCGGCAGCCTCCACGGCGGCCACCGTGGGCAGGTTCGTCCAGTTGAAGAGGGCGATGAACTGGGCGATCATCAGGAACATCACCAGCAGCCCACCGAGCGAGCCGAACGTCTTGGCGATCGCACTCACGATCGCATCTCCGCCCTTGAGGGTGCCTGCCCCGCGCCCGAAGGCGATCCCGCAGAGCAGGAAGCCCAGCGAGATCACGAAGATCAGGCTCGCCATGAACGGCGTGGTGCCGATGAGGTCGCCGGTGGCGGGGTCGCGCAGCGGGGCGCCGGGTGGCAGCGCGAGCGCCAGCACCGCGACGACGATGCCTAGCGCGGTCCAGCCGGCGAACTTCAGGCCTCGCGCCTCGGCCGCGGCGTCGATCTCCTCGGCCGGCGCTGCACCATCGCCCGCGTCCTTCGGGTCGTACTTGCCGAGCCTCGGCTCGACGAACTTCGTGGTCAGGAACGTCACCACGACCGCCAGCACCAGGGAGCTGACGATCGAGAAGTAGAAGTTCTGCGTGACGTTGATCGACTCCATGCCGAGCGTGCCGAGCACGTCGTTCGTGATCTCGGTGAGCATCGAGTCGCTGGGGGTGATCAGCAGGTTGACCCCGAACACCGCACCCACCGCGGCGAACACGCCGGCCATGCCGGCGAGCGGGTGCCGACCGACCGAGGCGTAGGCGGCCGCCGCCAGCGGGATGAGGATCAGATAGCCCGCGTCGGTCGCCACCGAGGACAGCACACCGACGAAGATCAGGATGAAGGGCAGCCACCTCGCGGGAGCAACCTTGACCACACGGCGGATCAGCGCACCCATCATCCCGGCGACCTCGGCGACACCCACACCGGCCATCGAGATCAGCACCACGGCGACCACGCCGAAGCCGGCGAAGTTGTCCACGAACGAGGAGAAGAAGAAACGCAGCCCCTCGATCGAGAGCAGGCTGCGCACCTCGAACTCCTGCTCTACGACGACGAACTCCGGCAGTGTCGCCGGCTGGCCCGTGGTGGAGTCGTACAGCGAGTAGTCGCCGCCCAGATGCTCCACGACCGAGGCGAAGTCGTCCTTGGGGACCGGCATCACCACCTCGTCGGTGACCGACACGCCCGCCCAGGACAGCAGCGCCGAGAGCACCGCGATGAAGCCGATCAGGTACACGAACAGCACCGTGGGGTTCGGCACCTTGTTGCCGGCTCGCTCGATGCCGTCGAGGAACCGGGCCATGCGACCCCGTGAGACATCCTCCACAACCTCACTCATGACGCACTTCCTCTCAGAGATGCCATCACACCGCCCAGATGAGCGGGATCACGAGAACAGCGACCGCGAACCACGCCAGGGTGATCGCGGCGCCGAGCTTCCAGTAGTCGCCGAACCGGTAGCCGGCCGTGCCCATCACGATCATGTTCGCGGGCGTGGCGATCGGCGTCAGGAACGAGGCCGCACCGGCTACGGCGACGAGCATGAGCACCGGAGCGGGCGCCACACCGGCAGCGGCTGCCGAAGCGAGTGCGACCGGCGCCACGATCAACACCGTGGCGGTGTTGCTGATCACCTGACCCAGCACCACCGTGAGCAGGAACAGCAGCGCCAGCAGCACGCGTGCATCGGCGCCTGCCACGAGGGTGACCAGGCCGCCGGCCACCACGTCGGCAGCCCCGGACTCGGTGATCGCCACGGACAGCGGGATCAGTCCGCCGATCAGCACGACCGTTTGCCAGGAGACGGCCCGGTAGGCGTGCGCGGGCGTGACGACCCTGGTGAGCACCATGAGTCCGGCGCCCACGAGCGCCGCGATCGCCGGCGTCACCACGCCGGTGGCGAGCAGCACCACGGTCACCGCGAGCACCGCGAGCGCCCACCACGCCCGCCGGCCCAGCGGAGCGTTCTGGCGGCGGACCAGGTCCGGGTCATTGACGGGCAGCACGTCGGAGTCACGCGTGAGGTCCGAGACCGCCGACCACGGACCGTGCAGGAGCATCAAGTCGCCCTCCTGCAGCGTGGTGGTGCGTGGCCCTCGACTGCGCCCGAACCGGGAGACCGTGAGCAGCATGAGACCGGAGCGGATCTTGCCCGGGAACACCTCTTCGCCGACGAGCCGCGAGCGCGGTGGAATGACCACCTCGACCACGCCGTCGTCGTAGGAGAGGAGACCTTCGCGGCGGCTCGCGGTCATCGGGGCGACGGTGACGGCGAGCGCGTGCTGGCGTCGGAGGGCCTCGACGGCGACGCTCTCGCCGGAGACCACGATCGCGTCATCGGTCGCGAGTGGCTCGTCGAGCCCGGCCACGCTGCCGTCGGCGCGCTGCACGCCGATCGCGACGACATCGCCGTCCACCAGCTCGGCGGCGCTGGTGCCGAGAGCGGCGGACCCGTGCGGTACCGCGAGTCGGTAGAAGCCGCGCCGGAGCTCGTAGTGGTCCACGACGGTCTCGACGTGTCGGGACAGGTCAGCCGCGGCGCCCTCAGGTTCCCGATGCGGCAGCAGGCGAGGGCCGAGCAGCAGGCAGACCGCGATCGTCACCACCACGAGCGGGGCGCCGATCAGGGCGAACTCGCCGTACCCGAAGGGGGTGCCTGCGACATCGAGAAGGGCGTCGGAGACGATGACGTTGACCGTGCTGCCGGACAGCAGCAGCAGGGCGCCGGCGCTCGCGGCGAACGCCACCGGCATCAGCAGGTCGGAAGGCAGCAGCCCGGCGCGGCGGGCCGCCGTCACCGTGACCGGCAGCAGCGCGGCGGCGGCGCCGTTCGGCGTGACGAAGGCGGCCAGGAGCGCCGCCAGGGCGGTCAGGCCCAGCAGCAGCGCGGCCCGACCGGTGCCCGCGTGCCGCACCAGCGTCTTTCCCATCCAGGCGGTCAGGCCCGAGGCGTCCAGGCCCTCCGAGATGATGAAGAGGCCCGCGATGAACACCACGATCGGCTCGCCGAAGCCGCCGATCGCCGTGCTGGCATCCACGACACCAGTCGCGTACAGGGCGAGCGCCGACATCACGGCGACGAGCCCCACCGAGACGCGGTTCCAGATGAACATCGCCACGGTGCCCGCCAGGATCAGCAGGCTGAGGGTTACGTCGGACATGACTGAGGCCGGCGGCGGCCGCCCTTGGCGCTCATCGACTCGCGAGGACGCGAGCCTTCAGGTCGGCGAACTCGGCGTCGGTGATGGCCCCGGAGGCGAGCAGCTCGTGCGCCTTCGCGATCTCCGAGGCCGGCGAGGAGCCCGCGACCGAGCGGATGTAGGACTCCTGCGCGGCCACGGCGTCGTTCGCGGCACCGATGCTGCGCGTCGTCATGCCTCTGCCCCGGACGAGGAGGTAGGTGAGCGCACCCAGCAAGGGCAGTGCGATCAGGAAGAGCACCCACAGCGCCTTGGCGAGCCCGCCCGTGGTGCGGTCTCGGAAGAGGTCACCCACGATCTGGAACAGCACGATCAGATAGGCGAACAACAGGAAGATCTCGATGACGAGCCAGAACCAGTGCCAGAACGTAGACAAGGAGCCCTCCCAAGGCGTGCGAGTTTGACGACTTCTTGAAGGCTAGGGAGGGCCGCGAAGGAGCGGGTATCCCCAGAACTAGGGGGAGTGCTGCCGCAGGTGTGGACGCGGGCTCTGCGTCGGGGAGCCCACCCCTAGAGTGACCGCCAGAGGTCGAGAGAGGCAGG